>JAFGNI010000099.1 GCA_016927095.1 Anaerolineae bacterium
AGCGCTGGCCGCGATAGAGGCGCCGCCCACAGCCATCCCAGAGGCCCCGGAGCGTGGTGATACCTACACCGTTCAGGCGGGCGATACGTTGATGGGCATCGCACTGGAGTTCGGTGTCCCGATGGCTGCGATACAGCTGGTGAACGATCTCGGCACCGAGACCACCGTCTGGGTGGATCAGCTTCTCACCCTTCCGCAAGGTGAGAACTGGGCCAACGCCTCACCCTTCTGGGCAGTCTATGAAGTGATGGCGGGTGACACCTTGAGCGAGATCGCTGCACGCTACGACTTGGGGGTGGGCGACCTGTTGACGGCAAATGGTCTGTCCGACGGCGACCTGATTACCGTTGGGCAACCGCTGGTTCTGCCCATCGATGGGCCCGTCGCTGCGGTAGCGGAGGCACCCTCGACGGTTCCCGAAGCCCCCCCACCAGATACCCCGGCGACAGCAACCCCGCCGACGGAGGTGGTGGCTTCGACCGAAGGCGTCCAGGCCGGACCGGCGGGCGAGCCGGCTGATCTTGGGACGCCGGCGCCGGCCGCTACGGCGACCCCGGTTCCCCCACCTGAGGATGGCCCGGTCGAGCCAGTGTCGCCACCCGACACCGGCGACCCCAACCATCTCGCAGCGCTTGCGGATGAGATCTTCCGCCGGATCAACGATCAGCGGGCGGCGTATGGCCTCCCGCCGTTAGCGTGGGATGACACGCTGGCGCGGGCCGCGCAACTCCATGCCAACGACTGCTACGCCCGGGGCTGGTGCAGCCACACCGGGTCTGACGGCTCGACGTACAGGGAGCGCATCATCCGCGCCGGCTACGATCCTGTGCGTTGGTCGGAATGCTGGGCTTGGTACGCTACACCCGAGATGGCGGTCGCGATGTGGATGGACGAAGTACCGCCCAACGACCCGCACCGGCGTACGATCCTCAGCGACTATCTGGTCGAGGTCGGCGTCGGCGTCGTGCCGGGGAGTAGCCACGGGTACTACTTCATTGCGGATTTCGGAACCTCGCGAACGCCCTGATAGCGGGCTGCGAAGGCGGACGCCTACGCCTCACCGAGGCGTTCCCACCAGCCGCAAACGGTGTCGTTCGGGAGTATCGAGAGGGTAGGCGAGGGCCGGAGACGTTCCACCGGAACGTCTCTACAAAGCGTTTCTACAAGGAGAAGGGGCTGTCCTTTGAGAAGGACAGCCCCTTGTGAATTGGCGCGAGCGGCCTAGTCGAAGCTACGACGTCGCCTCTCTCCAGGCAGTATACTGCGTCTCGACCTCATCCCTGATGGTGTAGACGCCAGCAGCCTCCAAGTCCGCGATAAAGGTGTCGAGCACCTCCTCTGGGTCGATGTAGCCGGTCCTCAGACCCCTCATGGTGCCCGTGAGCACAGCGTTCACCGCTGTCAGCTCAGGCGCCACCGGCTCAGTGCGGAAGCGGAAGCCCAGCGCGATATGGTCAAGCGAATCAAAGGCATACTCGACCAGCAGC
Source organism: Anaerolineae bacterium (assembly GCA_016927095.1). Next base: position 1,488 of record JAFGNI010000099.1, read on the forward strand.
CTGTTCTTGTCGGGATCCTCCTTGTTGGTCACCGCCTGCATCATGATGTTGCCCACAGTCCATGCACCGGGATGGGCGCCGTACCAGCCGCTGTCGAGCAGGTTGACGCGACCGTCATCCTCGAACTCCCAGTGGGTGCCCTCGACGCCAAACAGCTGCATGTTCACCAACTTGGAGTCGCTGTGCATGAGGTTGATGTACTTCATCGCCTGAACCGCGTAATCGGACAGGGTGGGGATGGCAAGCATCGAGCCGCCGGCGTGCGTGGTGATGTTGACCTTTGCCTGGCCGTAGATCTCGCCGACCCGGAGGTCAGCATTGCCCGAGCTGTTGATCATCTCCTGGGCCTTGATGTTGTTGCCCTTGAGCGGCATTGGGTAGAGGAAGAACTGGCCCGCGTTGAAGGGCTGGTTTGGATCGTAGGTGTCCAGACCGGCATCGGGATGGATCCACTCGTTCTCGTAGAACTCACGCATGTGGGCGTAGAGAGACTGCTCCTCGTCGGTCTCCGGGAGAACGTAGATGGTCTCGTCCCAGACGCCATTGGCATCGGGGGTGATGTACATGTTGATCAGATCCCCCGAGACGCCGCTGGCAACGTCCTGCGGCCAGGGTTTGAAGCCATCCCGACCGCTCGTGATGTAGGGATACTCATCCGGGCGGGCCGCCTTGGCCTTCTCGAGCCACGGCTTCAAGTCGTCATAGTTCTTGATGGCGGCGGCATCGGCCTCGGTCATCCCGATCTCTTCGGCCAAGTCGATGTTGTAGAGGAAGCCCTCCGGAACGGTCAGTTCCTTGTTGGTGGGCACCGCGTAGTTGACGCCGTCGATCTGCGTGCCGGGGACGAACGCGGGGGCCAGCCCGGCCAGGATGCCCTGCCCGTATTCCTCGAACAGGTTGCCGAACTCGCCGTCGTCGTCGTTCAGTGCGCGGAAGAGACCCTCGGACGCCAGCTGCATGTAGTAGTACCAGTCAGCCGTGAAGAAGATGTCGATCTTCTCACCGGCTTGCAGGCCGGTTACCGCCTTGGTTGCCCAATCTCCCCAGGGGATGAGGTGGAAGCTCACATTGGCACCGATGAGGGGCTCAATGTACTCGTTGATCGCGGCCTCCACCAGCGGGCGCTGATCGGTGTCCTGGTTAGCGACCCAGAAGTAATCGAGCACTGCGGTTTCGGCTGGCGCTTCAGGGACCTCCACAGGCGCCTCTTCGACTTCCTCACCTTCCTCCACTTTTGGTGCTTCTGGTGTGGCCTCCGGTGCGGGCTGTGAACAGGCTGCGAGGACCCCCGCGAGCGTCGTCGTGCCGGCAAGCCGCAAGAACTCACGGCGTGATAGTTTCCTAGACATCGTATCTCCTCTCTTCATTGAGTTGTCACCTGACGTCTTCAATACAGCTGACCATCTCCGTAACCTACTGCCATTTGGTTGTGTGCGTTGCCTCCTTTCTCGCTCGAATAGACACGACCCTTGTCATCCCCGGAAGGGGGGCTGTGGCCGACGGTGAGAAGCTCACCCCTTGATCGCGCCCATGGTCAAGCCGCGGATGAAGTACCGCTGGAAGAAGGGATAGGCGAAGATGATGGGGCCCACGGTGACCACGGCCATCGCCATACGGAACGTCTGCGAGGGGAGCTCGGAGACGTTGACCAACCCTGCCATCTTATCCGCGTTCTCAAGCAGGAATCGGATGCTGGTCAATGTGGTATAGATGGTGTACTGCAGGCTGTAGTACTTTGCCTCGTCCACGAGGAGCAAGGAGTTGAAGAAGTTGTTCCAGATGCCGATCGCGCTGAACAGGGCAACGGTCGCCAGACCTGGAATCGCCAAGGGCATGACGACCTGGAAGAGCGTGCGCCACTCGCTGGCGCCGTCGATACGCGCCGACTCGATGATCTCGCTGGGCACATTCGTCTGGTAGAAGGTGCGCATCACGATAACCCAGAATGGGCTGAAAGCCGAGGGAAGGAAGAGGGCCCACAGGCTGTTATGGATCCTGAGTATCTGCCGCGTCACCATGTAGTAGGCAACAAGTCCGCCGCCGAACAGCATGGTGAAGAACGCGTAGAAGGTGAAGAAGGTCTTGAACTTGAAGTTGGGTCTCGAAAGCGGGTACGCGTACAGCCCGACCATCAGCACGGAAAGGGCTGTGCCCGCCACCGTCGAAATGAACGTGTTCCTGTAGGCGGTGAGGACGATCGACCCCTCTCTGAAGAGGTAGCTGTAGGCCACCGTCGCAAATTCCTCCGGCCACAGGCGGTAGCCATTGGCCTGCAAGGCGGCCTCCGATGTGACCGATGAGATCAGGATCACGTAGATGGGGAAGAGAGTCAGAATACAGCCAACAATCATCAGGATATTCAGTAGCGTGTTGACGGGTGGCGAGAGGGCCAGCACGTCCCTTCTCTTCTTCCTGGAGAAGAACTGCGTCAGCTGCGTCGCGTCGGGTTTTATAGTCTGTGCCATCGTCATATGCCCCTTTTGGTGCTGGTCTCTAGAACAGCGCCAGTTCTGGTCTCGTCTTCCGCACGACGTAGTTGGTGACGAGAATCAGGATGAAGCCGACAATCGACTGCACGAATGCAGCGGCGGCAGGATAACCCAGCGGCAGGTTGCTTCTGAGCATGCTGTAGACAAAGACGTCCAGCGTGTAGGTGACATCCTTAACCAGGGCAGCGCCGCTCGGCAGGGTGTAGAACATGTCGAAATCTGAGCCGAAGATACGGCCTACCGCCAGGATCTGCAGCAGCACGATGACCGGCACCAGATGGGGCAAGGTGATGTGGGTGAATTGCTTCCACTTCCCGGCGCCGTCGATCGCCGCAGCTTCGTAGAGCTCGCGGTCGATGCCGGTGATGGTGGCCAAGTAGATGATCGATCCGTTGCCCGTGTACTTCCAGATATTGGCGATGAGGAAGATGAAGGGCCAGTAGATCGGCTCCTTATAGATCTCGACCTTTCCGAGTCCGAGCGTGGTGAACGTGCTGTTGATGATGCCATTAGCGCTGCCCAAGGCGTAGACGACATAGGCCACCACAATCCAGGAGACGAAATAGGGCAGGAAGAAGATGGAGTGATAGACCTTGGCCCAGAACCGGTTCGTCAGCTCGAAAATGATGACGGCCAACGCCACAGAAAGCACCAAGCCTACGACCATGAAGAGCAGGTTGTACAGGACCGTGTTGCGGACATAGGTCAGTGTCTGGTTGAGGTTCGTGGGCAGGGTCAGGTATTTGAAGTTGTCCAGGCCTACCCATGGGCTGTGGATGAGGCTGTAAATGAACGTATTCTGGATGAAGGCATCGGCGGGAGGCTTGCTGACCCTATAGGTCTTGAAGGCCATGATGATGCCGGGCATAGGAAGGTACGAGAACAGCAACAACCATATAGCACCGGGCAACACCATGAGGAGATAGGACAGGTTGGTGTAGACCTTGTTCCTGTTCCATCTAGGCTTTTTTTGTGGTATCGGCGTTGCCAAGGATTGAGCTCCCATGTGTAACCTCGCTTCCTGTGATCTGATTCCGTCCGACACGTGTTCTGCACCAATCGCCAGACCGCGGCTGTCCGTCCGATTGCCGGGCGAGGCCTAGGCCATGCGGACGCCCCTGAGGCTGAGCGCGTCTGCGAAGTGGCAGGCGGCGAAGTGGTTGTCACCAAGATCCCTCAGGGGCGGCTCCTCCTGCGCGCAGATTGGCTTGGCGTATTGGCAGCGCGGATGGAAGTAGCAGCCACTAGGGGGATTCGACGGGTCGGCCACCTCCCCCTCGAGGTGGATGCGCACCCCGGCATCGCGGGCTCGGGGGTTGGAGACCGGGACTGCCGACATCAAGGCCTCGGTGTATGGGTGCTTCGGGTTGACATAGACGTCCATCCCGGTAGCGACCTCGACGACCTTGCCCACATACATCACGACCACGCGGTCACAGATGTGCCGGATGACGCTCAGGTCGTGGGAGATGAAGAGGTAGGTGAGGTCGAAGTCCTCCTGGAGTTCCTCCATCAGGTTCAGGATCTGCGCTCGGATTGAGACGTCTAGTGCCGATACTGCCTCGTCAGCAACGATCAGCCGGGGATTTGTGACAAGCGAGCGTGCGATCCCGATCCGCTGCCGCTCACCGCCGCTGAAGGCGTGCGGATAGCGCTTAATGTATTCGGGGCGCAATCCGACACGCTGCAGCAGGTACTCCACCCGATCTTCCATTTCACTACGGCTGGCCAGGTGGTTGACCTTCAGCGCCTCGCTGATCACCTCGAAGAGCGTCATCCGAGGGTTCAAGGCGGAGTAGGGATCCTGGAAGATCATGCGGATATCCTTGCGATAGGGTCGCACCTCCTTGTTGTCTAGGACAGCAAGGTCAATGACGTTGCCATTCACTTCCTGGTAGAGGAGCTCGCCGGCGGTTGGTTCGTAGGCCCTGACGATGCAGCGTCCCGCCGTTGTCTTGCCGCATCCGCTCTCGCCCACAAGGCCCAGGGTCTCACCTTTCCGTATGAAAAAGCTCACGTCGTCGACCGCTTTGGTGTAGCCGACCACGCGAGAGAAGAGTCCCTGCGTGATCGGGAAGTACATCTTGAGGTTCTTCACCTCCAATAGATGATCGGGATCGAGCATCGTCCTGGCTGTCCCCAAGGTCTCTGGTTTGGTTCTCTGGGTAAGCATTTCAGTTTCTCCCCGCGGCCTCGAGCACATCAGGCTCATAGAGAAGGCATCGCACCGTGTGCCTCTCGTTCAGCGCTGTGACCGAGGGGACAACGTGGCGACAGACCTCCATTGCCTTTGGGCACCGGGGGTTGAAGGTGCATCCCTCCGGGCGTCGAAATGGGCTCGGAACCATCCCCTTGATCGGGTCGAGCTCCTCTCGCTTCATGGCGATCTTGGGAATCGACCGGAGTAGCGACTGTGTGTACGGGTGTTGGGGGGCATTGAAGATCACATCCGCAGAGGCCTGTTCCACGATGTTACCGAGGTACATCACCGCGACGTCATCCGCGACCTCGGCGACGACGCCCAGGTCGTGGGTGATGAAGAGCAGGGCCATGTTGTACTTGTGCTGGAGCTGCAGCATCAGGTCGAGAATCTGGGCCTGCGTCGTCACGTCAAGCGCCGTCGTCGGCTCATCCGCTATCAGCATCGTTGGATTGCATGAGAGTGCCATTGCGATCATGGCGCGCTGGCGCATCCCACCGCTCAGCCGGAAGGGATACTCGTCCACCAAACGATCCGGTTTCGGGATGCCGACCTGGTCCAGCAGATCGATTGCGCGCTCCCTAGCGGCCTCCTTGGAGATCCGTGTATGAAGCAGGATGCTTTCCATGATCTGGTTGCCGACGGTATACATTGGGCTGAGTGACGTCATCGGCTCCTGAAAGATCATCGAAATCTCTTTGCCACGTATCTGGCGTATCTCCCGTCCCCGCGGATCGAGTTGGGCGATGTTGATCGTCTGGTCGTTGCCTTCGGGATGGAACAGGATGTCGCCCGAGACGATACGACCGGGCGGCTGGACAATGTCCAGAAAGGCGCGGCACGTCACGCTCTTGCCGCAGCCGCTCTCGCCCACGAGGCAGAGGGTCTGACCGCGCTCAATTTCCAGGTCGACGCCGTCGACAGCCTTGACGACGCCCTCATCCGTGAAGAAGTGGACCTTCAGATTGTGTGCCTCGAGTAGCATGTTTCTGTCTGCCATGGGCACCTTCTCTCAGTAGGGGTCGGCTGCGTCGCGGAGGCCGTCGCCGAGGAAGTTCAGCGTCAAGACGATCAAGAAGACGGCGCCGCCTGGTGCCAGGAGCCAGGGGTAGCGCGCGATGACGGCGACCCTCTGGGTGTCCTGGAGCATCACACCCCAGCTGACGACAGGCGGGCGCAACCCCAGTCCGAGGAAGCTGAGGGCGGTCTCGCCGAGGATCATCCCCGGAATCCACAGGGTAATGGAGGCGATGATGTGGCTCAGGAAGGAGGGCAGCATGTGGCGCGTGATCAGCCGGAAGCGGCTACAGCCGTCCAGCATGGCGGCCATCACAAAGTCTTCCTCACGCAACGCGAGGAACTTGGAGCGCACGACGCGAGCCATCCCCGTCCAGCTGATCAGCGACAGGATGATGGAGACCATGAAGTAGACACGCAGGGCGGGCCAATCGATGGGGACGACGGCCGCCAGTGCGAGCCATACAGGTAGCGTAGGAATTGACATCAGTATCTCAATCACCCGCTGGATGATGTTGTCCAGCGGGCCGCCCACTAAGCCCGAAATCCCGCCCAGCAGAACGCCTAAGGTCAAGCTGATGACCATACCGACCAGGCCAATCGTCAGCGAGATGCGGCTGCTGTAGATGAGGCGACTAAGCACATCGCGGCCGATGATATCCGCACCGAACAGGTAGAACGGATCTCCCACATTCTTTGGGCCGAACAGGTGCAGGTCCGCGGGGAAAAGGCCCCATAGCTTATAGGGTTCCCCTTTGACAAACATGCCCACCGGAATCTGGACTGTTGGGTCGATCGACCAGGTCTTCCGCAGCGATATCGGGTCTCGCTCGAACTGGTATCCGTTGACGTGCGGATACCATCTGCCATCCAGGAAGAGGTACAGGCGCTGAGGCGGCGCCGTCGCGTACTGGTCATTGTAAGTTGTCGTCAGTGTGGGTGCGAAGAACTCGCAGAAGAGCGCGATGACATAGAAGCACAGCACAATGACGGCACTGACCATCGCCAGCTTGTGCTTCCGGAATTTCCACCACATCAGTTGCCATTGCGAGGCAACCTCCAGTTTGAGGGATTCCTCGTCAGCTTGATCGTGTATCAGTTGTTGAGATTCCATTGCTTCTTCCATTAGGCGGGTTCCTACTACTGCAAGCGGATCCGAGGATCAACCCACGCCAGCAACAGATCTGAGATGAAGGTGCCAATCACCGTGAGCGTACTCAGCATCAGGATGAAACCCGCCGCCACGTATTGGTCCTGTTGTACCAGGGAGGTGTAGAGAATCGGACCGGAGGTGGGCAGGTTCAGTACCATAGACACAATGGTCTCGCCGGAGACCAGGCTGGGCAACATCCAGCCAAGGGTGCTGACGAAGGGGTTGAGGGCGTGGCGCAGGGGGTACTTGATTAGCAACCGCGTCTCGGCCAGTCCCTTGGCGCGTGCTGTCTCCACGTACGGCTTGTTAAGCTCATCCAGCAGATTGGCGCGCATCGTCCTTATCAGGCCGGCGGTGCTCCCGATGCCGATGATGAGCATAGGCACCCAGATGTGCTTAAGTAGATCGACCACCTTGGCCCACGTCCACGGCGCGTCGGCATACTCTGCTGAGAAGAGCCCGATCACAGCTGCTCCGAAGTATCTGTAGGTCAGAAACAGGACGATCAGGGCCAGCAGGAAGTTGGGGATCGCCATACCGAAGAACCCCACGAA
>JAFGNI010000618.1 GCA_016927095.1 Anaerolineae bacterium
AACGACCTCGGGCCCAGACCAGGCCCGCGAATATGCCCCCGCCAATCAGCGCAATCGCCAGCACCACAGATACCAACACTATCAGTGTAGTCTTCACAGTATTCTCCTCCAAGGCATCAGGTAGTATGGTGCTAAGTCCCACCCGAGATGACTTCCCTCATCACATCGTATTCATCAGGGCTGATCTCGCCCTGTGCATAGCGCCTGTCCAGGATCTCACGCGCGCTCAAGTCATGACCGGCAGCCGGCGACTGCTTCGCGTGTGGGAACAGGGCCCGCACCAGCCACACACCCAGGGCGATCAACGCAGCCCAGAACATTACCATCAGCAACAAGCCAAAGCCCATTCCCCAACCCATCATCGTCGTGCCTCCCTCTATCTACCTAACTCACCAGCGATGCTCTGATGCGCTCGAACTCCTCACGGTCGATCTCACCGATGGCGTAGCGGCGCTTGAGGATCTCCAATGGCGCCTCGTTCACGCGGGTGGGTGCCCCTCCGGTGCGAGCCAGGGCACTGACCAGCCAAATCAGGCCGCCCAGGACAACCACCCCAATGACGACCATCAGGATCCCACCGCCAAACAGACGCATTCCAAAGGGCTGGCGAAAGCCACCCATCATGCCGGGACCCATCGCATACGATCCCCGGCTCCACAACAGGGCGCCAATGAACAGCGCGCCGACGAACAGCACAACAGCAGCCACCGTGACTGCAAGCGCTACCTTACTCACTCTCATCGCATCCACTCCTTCTCGGTTTCCGGCGGCGCACTCCAGACCTTGCTCCGCCCTTACGGCACATCTGACACCAGTATAGTGGGCGTGTTTAACGGAACCGTGTGGTCTGCTTAAAGATTCGGTAAAGAAAACGAGCGCCACCTCCTATTGGAAGTGGCGCTCGCCGTCGCAGAGGGCGAGGATCTCAGCCTGCGGGCAAAGTGATGCTGAACACGCTCCCCTGGCCCCGGCCCGGACTGCTCGCCTCGATCTCCCCTCCATGCGCCCGCACCAGATGCCGGGCGATGGTCAGACCGATGCCACTGCCGCCGCCGGCGCGGGATCGTGACCTGTCGACTCGGTAGAATCGCTCGAAGAGATGCGGCAGATGCTCAGGCGCAATGCCGATCCCGGTGTCCTCCACCACCAGAACCACGGCATCACCCCGACGATGGGCGTGGATGGACACCGATCCGCCGGTCGGCGTGTACTGCAGCGCGTTGCCCACCAGGTTGAGCAGGACTTGCCCGATTCGCCCCTCATCGACTTGGACCAGCGGCAGATCGGGCGGGACATCCGTCGCCAGCGTCACCCCCTTGTCCTCGAACTGGCGGATGAGCCGAGCGCTGACGGTCTCCACCAACTGGGATACCGGTGTGGGCCGCAGCTTGAGCTCTAGCGCCCCCGCCTCGACCCGGCTGAGTTCCTGCAGGTCCTGAACCAACTGCTGCAACCGTTCCGCTTCGCGCTGGACCTGCTGGAAAGTTTCAGGCTCCGCAGGTAGCACACCATCGATCAAACCCTCCATATAGCCTTTGATGGATGATAAGGGCGTGCGCAGCTCGTGGGCCACGTTCCCGATCAGCTCGCTGCGCAGAGCCTCGGTCTGTTCCAGACTGGCCGCCATCCTGTTGAAGCTCTGAGCTAGCCGGCCCAACTCGTCGAGGCCTTCCTCCTCTGCATCGCCAGCTGCACCCACGCGTTCGTCATAGTGTCCACCGGCGATGCGGATGCTGGCATCCATCATCTCTCGCACAGGCAGCACAACCTGACGGCTGATAAACAAGCTGAGAATCAAGGCCGACAGGAAAGCGACAAGCACTGCCAGCGCCAATGCCTCGGTCACGGCGGTGCGGAAGTTCGCGTACAAATCCAGCCGCAACTCCTCTGAGTCCCCCCCCATCACTGAGGCCATCGCAGACATATGACGTTCGAAGGCAGCGGGCACGGCAAATGCCGCCGCCGAGACGGCCACAGTGGTGGCGATCACGATGATGGTCAGGAATGACAGGAACAGCTTCCAACTGAGGTGTCGCCGGATCAGCCGGATCATCGTCACGTCTCCTCATCCACGAACCGGTAACCCACCCCCCGCACGGTGATGATGAAGCCATCGCCACCCAGTTTCTGCCGGATGTGGCCGACATGGACGTCTACTACCCGCTCCTCGCCGTAGTAGTCGTAGCCCCACACTAACTGCAGCAGGCGCTCGCGACTGAGGACCATCCCGCGATATTCGGCCAACGCCTTGAGCAGATCGAACTCGATGGTGGTGAGCTCGACGGGCTCGCCATCGACCCATACCTGGCGACTGCCTGTGTCGATGCGCACGTGGCGGAAGGTCATCAGGGATACCTGGGTGGAGGAGACACCGCCCTCGATGCGGCGCAAGGCCGCCTTGACGCGGGCGACCAACTCGCGCGGGCTAAAAGGCTTGGTCAGGTAGTCATCAGCGCCCACCGTCAGTCCGATGATTTTGTCGGTCTCCTCCGAGCGGGCAGTGAGCATGATCACGTACACATCCGACTCGCGGCGCAGACGGGTCAGGACCTCAATACCGTCGATGCCCGGCAGCATCACGTCCAGCACAATCAGGTCGGGCTTGAGGACCCGCGCGGCTTTGAGGCCCGAAAGACCATCCGGCGCCGTGTGGACCTCGTAGCCTTCCTGACGCAGATAGGCTGCGACCAGATCGACGATGCTTTGCTCGTCGTCAACGACAAGGATTCTGCGGGTTGCCATTGGGGCAGTCCCCCTCCTCGTATGGGTCATACCCATCGTATACTGGCGGGCCTCTTTTCGATCCAGTTCCTGAAGTATCGACCAAGATGTGGTATGTGTCAAAAGAAATTGGGGACGTCATGTTCACCCCACCCACCGTGTCAAGTCAAGCGATAACCTAAGTAAGTGGGCAATTGGCGGATCACGCGTCGTGGCTTATACTGAAAAGTAGCACGTCCCCCACGATCCGCGAAATCCTGCATCCTTGATTTGAGACGTTGTTTACCTACTGTGAACGAGGCAACCAGATAGTAGTCCAGATGTTGGAGGGACTCGACTATGAGAA
>JAFGNI010000619.1 GCA_016927095.1 Anaerolineae bacterium
CTACCCAAGGTACACATCGGGGAGACGCAGACTGGCTATGCGCCTCATCCCAGGTGGAGCCGCAGCGCACGTTGCCCCGAAACAATGATCATCTCCTCGGCAGGCAAGGAGGCGACACCGTAGACACTGTCGTAGTGCCGGTCACCGCCCAGCGGCTGGATCTCGCCGTTCCGCAGCAGATCTCCCTCCCACCCAAAGGAGAGCGTCTCATCCCGCAAGGTCGTGGTGTGCACCGAGAGGTCGTCGAACACCGGTACCTGGCGCAGAACGGCCTCTTGGAACTCCTGGAAGGTCCCATCCTGCGCAGCACGGCCCATCTGGCAAAGCCAGACGTTATGCTTCCCATAGGAGCGCAGCTCACGCTGCGCGTGCATCCCGGTCTCCAGAAGCGTCAGCCCCCGGGCTGACGTGAGGGCGAGATAGCCGTCGCCCTTCTGCGCAAAGGCCCAGCCCTCACGCAAGGCGTATGCGTCAAAGGCATACGTGGGGAAATAGGCGTGGGTGAACCCCATCCAGTCGTCCTCGGGCAGCGCATAGATCGCCACAACAACATCGTGCCACTGCGCCACGCGTGGCAGGACGCCGTTGCCCCGCCAGTAGTTGGGACGGCGAGCCTCATGGAAGCTTGAACACGCAGGATGGTTGGTGAACACGGTCGCTGCTGGACTCAACGTTGCCCGCCATATGTGTTCCCGGCTGCCAGGCTCTCCAGGCCGGTAATCTTGCGCCGAGCTCAGCATGTAGTCCGGCGTACGGTACATCACCTTGTCGACGGCATCAGCCTGATCGTCCGGTTGCCCGGCAACTCGTCCGGGCACATGCCGTTCCCTGCTCCACAGTTCATCAGGGGATTCCGCCGGGATGTCCTGGATCAACTGAGGGAACCCATAGGTGTCGGCACAGGCCAGGCTGACATAGCCCATCGTCTGGCGGTTGAAAGACCCCATCCCCCACATCAGCCGGGAGATGCCTGAGGTGGCTTCCAGCATACCGTGCAGCACCGGTCCCGTCTCGGTCAGCCCCCGCGTCGAACCAAAGACGCCCTTGTACGAGTTGAGGGCGAGCGCAAACAACGTCTTATCGAGCAGCGCGGTGGCCAACTCGAAGAGGTCTTGGTCCTCCGCGAACTCGACCAGATGGATCAGCGCCGCTATCACCTCGGCATAGGCACTATCGGAATCCCAAGCGGCAAAGCCGCCGCCAGCACGCCGGCGCAGCCACTGCAAGGCCAGCCGCTCGCCTTCTTCTCGGTGCCACGCACCCACCTCTCCGGAAGTGGGAAAGACACGATCCGGGTAGCGCTGTCCAGCCAGGATTGCGCAGGTATAGCGCAGCAAGGTATCGGCCTCGGCATCACGGGACAGGTCGAGGCCCTGATCTGTCCCAAGGCCCGCGTAGTCGTAGCCTAGAACGACCTCCTCCAACGGAGCCCTCAGATCTTCGGGGAATGCAGGATCCTCACTGAAGCGTATGAGGATCGCAAGCAGCCCAAGGAGCTCACGAACGCTGCCAACGGAGCGGGCGCTCACTCGCTCAATGACACGGGAGATCACCGGTTGCTCGATCACCGTCCACCAGCTTATTGCCATCTTCGCCATTTCGGCGTAGATATCGTTGGGATAGGCCGCCGCTTGCTTCAACGCCTCAAAGCGCCGCTCAACCAACTGACCGTAACGTTCGTCGGAGTACTTGCTATTGTCCAGTCCCCAGAACGGCAGTGTGCGCGTCGCCCACATCTGTCGATGGACGTACTCCTCGTTCGTCGGCGCCAGAACTGCGTGGTAATACCGGTCAGGGTAGCTATAGGCCTGGCCCAGCGTCGCATCGGTTTCTTTCTCAGGACGCGGCCCCACCTCAGATTCTGCATATGTCTGACCGTCAGGCGTCTGTAGTCGGAGAGCAAATCCCCTCGCCCACCGCCCTGTAATCGGGTCGAAGTGCACGTTGATCCGGTCAAACCGCTCGTAGACGATCTGATTCAGATGCGCCGCATCAAATGTGCGTTCGAGCTCCCGGCGCCGTTTGACCGGCAGAATGGCAGTAGGAATCGCCACCACGGCGCCCTTGGGTGGGTGACCCTTCGCGCCGGGCTCCCTGGCGACGATCTGCAGCGCCACGGCAAAGGTGCAGGCACCGTAAGCAACTTGCGTGAATCGCACGAGGATGGCGTTGTTGCCCTCCGCGAACGGCACGTCAAACGTAACGCTCCTGGGACGGCTATGAGGACCTTCATCATGATGGTGCACGTGGCGGTCATTGACCCACACGTCGGCCGGACCGTAGGTCGTGAGCACCAAGGTCGCATCCTGGGCGGCGGGCAGATCCACCTGGGTGTAGGCCCAGGCTCGCAGCACCTGCGACACAGGAGCGACGCTGCTGAGATCGACGAAGTGGTCCTCGAGCGTGTGCACATAGGTCCAAGACCCTTCGTAGTCATCGATCGTGGCCTTATGCCCCACGAACCGGGAGTACTCCACGGGGGCCTCCGTAACGCCCGACACCTCTTTGGGGTAGCGCTTTGCCAGCGCGCGCTTGACGGCACCGGCATCTCCCCCTTCCAGCTCAGAGGCAAGCAGGACCTGAGGTCCGGCAATCAGCCAGTTGTTGATATAGCCGTCAACGAGGTCGTAGCGCAGTGTTTCAACGGTCATGGATCGGTATCGCTCCTGTCCGCAGCGTATCGCATAGACCCGCACTCGGTGAACATCCGAGCTTGAGTCCTCCAACATAGGTCACCATTATGCCCAAAAGGCAGCGATGGGCAAATGGCCCAGGATAATCGCATTTCACCTTGAGTCAGCCGCAGATGTCATTCTGAGCGGGTCAGCTGATCACCCACGCTGCTAATCAAGGCCAGCGAAGAGCTTGTCGATACGGATGATCGTAGGACTCGCTCGGAATGACAAATGACCCGTTTCGTTTTCCAAATGCGATAGCCCTGGCAAATGGCCCAGGATAATCGTATCTGGTCTCACAACCGACACGTACGGCAAGTCTACACCGACGAAATGTTCCGCATGATGAAGAGCCGGCGCCCGCACGATCCCTCACGGTACGCGCGGGCGCTCCGGAGGCTGGGCCGCTGATAGCCGGGCAGGGGGTGTGTAGGTGAGGGACGC
>JAFGNI010000620.1 GCA_016927095.1 Anaerolineae bacterium
GCGGTGCGCGAAATGGTGCAGCGTGTTGAGGTGCGGATCGACCTCAAGTACGATGTCGCCGCCCTTGCCGCCATCGCCGCCGGAAGGTCCCCCGAACGGGATGTACTTCTCCCGGCGGAAGGCGACGGCGCCCTTGCCGCCGTGGCCACCCGTCACGTGAATGGTTACCTGATCGTAGAACATGATAGGGTTATTGTAAATGGCTGTCGTATAAAGTCAATTGCGTGGAATGGGGGATAAGGAATACGGGATAAAGGATAAGGGAGGTGATATCGGTGGTGTAACCTAAGCTTCAGCTTGGGCAGGTACAGGGGCGTCTGCGCAGGCGGGAGACGATGCAGACATGCGGCCGGTGCCGCCGGTGTAAGCCGAAGTATGCACTTCAGGGGCTTTCTAGTTTGTGTCGCTTACACAAAGTGCCCGCCGAGATTGTGATCTCGGCGGGCAGCAGTGCAAGCGGTTGTGTCTGGTGCGCCGGCTAGCGGCTGCCTAGGACTTGGTGTAGTGTCTCACAGGCAGGGCAGCCGCCGCCGGGGCGGATGATGGCGTAACCGTCCTGCGGGTCGTAGCCGTAGCGGACGAAGTCGATGTTCCAGACGACGATCGCGCGGACCATGCCCGTGTTGACACTGAGTCGCACCGCTTCTGCCAACCAGGCGGCTTGTTCGCTGTTATCGGTGCCGCGCGCCCACGCGAACTGGTCGGAGAAGGTGGGCACCCCCTCCTGCGAGGCATAGCCCATTTCCGTGTAGAAGAGCTTCCGGGTGCCGCCGAAGGTATTGTAATAGAGCTCAGTCTGCGGTAGGAAGAACCACGAGTGGTGTGGGTCGCCCGGATTGGCCGGGTGGCCGATCCGCGCCGAAGGAGAGGTGGCGCCGGCGTTGTGGTGCGCGCCGATGTAGTCCATACAGCGCGCAGCACCGGCGTTGTAGAGCCCCTGCATCCAAGGTGCATCATCGCAGCCGTTGGGCCCGCAGCCACCGAACCACCCCGTCGGGGACGGTGCCGCGCTGATCACAGCGGTCCCAGGGTTCGCGGTTTTGATGGCGTTGTAGGAGGCGCAGAGCAGACTGGTGTAGCTCGCCGGGCTGATCAGGCCTACTTTCCACTCACGGTCGATGTTGGGTTCGTTCCAGACCTCGATGGCGTCAGCGCCCGCAGCGGCCAGCTGTCCGACCCAAGCGGCGAACTTCGCTTCGAAGTCAGATTGGGTCACCATGTCGGCGCCACCAATGGCGCTCAACTGGATCTTGAAACCGTTGCCGTGGGCAGCCGCCACCATGCCATTGGCATCCTGCCCGTAGAAGATCTGCGTCTTGATCCAGTTCATCCCGGCATAGCGCATCTTGTCCTTGTAGGGCAAGCCGAGATCGCGGATGTGACCACCCAGCTCAAAGGAACCCGATGCCACCGGTGCTGAGACCACCGGTTGTGTCACCGGCGTCTCCGCCGCAGGCGTCTCTGCCGCCGGCGGCTCTTCCGCTGCAGGTTCGCCAACGACGATCTGCACGTAGATCAAGCCACCCGAGATCGCCTTGCCATCTGCGCGCAGCTCCCAGGTGCTCCTGTAGGTGCCGTCCTCGTCGGGGGCCACCATATCGACGCTGATCTCGACGTTCTCGCCAGAGGTGACCTCGCCGACCTCAACCTCCTCAGACTCGGAGAGGTTCGTGTCCTTGGCGAAGACCAGAACGGTGTCCTCAGGCCAGTCGACGTCGCCGTTGTTGACCAAACGCCAGGTCTTGGTGAAGTCCTCGCCCTTCTCAAAGCGCGTGTTGTCAGGCACGCTGACATCGGCCACGAAACCGGCCTTCAGGGTCTCGTCCACCTCGACTTCCTCGGAAGCTCCGGCGCCGCCGGCTTCAGCCGACGCCTCTTCCTCTTCCTCAGCTTCGCCCTCGGCAAGCGTGTCGGTCACAACCGGCGCCGGCGCTGCCACAGTCACGGCGAGCGAACCCTTGTCGACGCCGGCCACGGTCGCCTCGATGCGATAGGTCCCGGTCACTTCCGGCGCCACCCAGGCGAAGCCCGGTGCCGTCATCTGGGTGTTCGAGGACGTGGTCTGTCCCGCCGGATCGGTGACGGCCCAGACGATCTCAGGCATCGACGCCGCCGTTCCAGCACCGCCGGCCTTGAAATCGGCCAATGCCGGTAGCAGCCCCGCCATATTGCCGGGGTCGAAGAGGTTGGTCAGGACCACGCCACCCAGGCGATAATGTGTGGCCAGATCGAGGCGCGTCCGCAGCCACTGCGGCGTACCTAGGTAATAGGTCGCATCCCCAGCCACGATGCTGGTCGCCTGGGTCTCCGGATCCTGGAGCACACCCACCTGCCCCAGCGACATATTGAGCTGCGTGCCGGGGATCACACTCTCGGTGAGCGTCTGCATCACTGAGACCTCACCCAGCGAGGCCAGTACCGTCTCCATTGAGACGGCGTTCGTCCCGTCGGTGCTCAGCGTCGAGTAGACCGGCATGAGCTTGTGGCGGTCCACTTGGCTTGTGGCCCACTGGACCAGCTGTTCTGCACTGCCGCCGGGCACATAGGCGTCGGGGGCCAGCGGCATGTCAAAGCGCAATTGGTCCACGACAGCGCCGAGCGCTGCCCAATCGTAGCCACCGGTCTGCCAACCGCCACCGGCCAAGGATTGGGGCGCGTCAACCGCCACGCCCAACCAGAGGCCTGCCTCATCAAAGGCCGCACCCAGCTCCGTCACGAACTGCGTAAAGAGCTCGCGGTCCTCAGCTTGAACCAGGCTGTAGTCGACGACGAGGCCCGGATACCCGCCGGTCTGCGCGAGCGCGAGCAGGTTGGTGACATGTGCCGCACGATCGGATCCCATCTTCAGCATATCACTGACGAGTGCCCAGTTGGCGGCGCGGTCGGGCACCCAATTGCGCACCGTAGGGACCAACTCCGCTGCACCACCTGAGGAAGCAGCGGGAAGGTCATCCAGCGAGCCGGTTGTCCCTCCCATCGTGCCGATAAGGATGCCCGAGACGCTGGCCCCGTCCACCGTATCCGAGGCATCCGCTGCAGGCCAGCTATCGACCTCGGCGACGACGCGCGGCACGCCGCCCACGCTCTGCATCACCATCACCGAGCCGGGCAGCGCCGCAACCTCTGAGATCAGCGCCTCATTGGCGCGGTCAAGCTGGGTCGGAAGCCAGGTCCACGTCTCGCCGTCCCACGTGTAGAGGTCGAGGGTCTCCCAGGGCTCCGACTCATTGGGAATCACGACACGCAATTCACCGCCCACGGGCTCTTTGGACCGGGCGTCTATCGAGTAGTAAGGGCTCTTGGGCTCCAGGTAGGCAGGGACAGCCTCAGCCGCCGGACGCAGTTCCTCCGGTCCGCCACCGGCCGAGAAGTCTGCACGCGGGGTGGAGCCGAGTTTCAGCCTAAGCTTGGTGTCTGTCTGCCACGAACGCGTCACGGTCAGGCCATCGGGATGGGTCACGCTTGGCGTCGCTTCGTCCAGCGCCGCGTAACCGCCACCGTTCCCGATGCGCTGAGCCAACGAGAGGGGGGGCACGAAGAGCGCCAGCAACAGCACGATGACCACGGCCACAACGCCCAGGATCCAGCCGCGACCGGCCAAAGCCGAAGCGATCCCAGCTAGCGCAGGTTGTCCGCCCGACGCCGCCGGCGCCTTCGACCGGGACCGGGGCCGCTCCATAGCGGCAATGCTGACCACGCGCGGTGCGCTCGCCTCTGCTGAAGCGGACCCATCTGCGGCAGCCGCCGCTCCGGCATCCTCTGGGCGCGGTGTATCGACCACAGACCGGACCGCCGCGATGGCCTGTGCATCCGGCGTCTCCTCCACGGCTCCAGGCGCAGTCTCATCTGTCTCCATTTCGACGACGGTCGCACCGGGTATGAGGGCTTGCGCGGCCGGCGCTTCCCGAGGTGAGCCCACAGGCGCCGCCACTTCAGATTCGGCCACCGTCTGGCCAACTTCTGGCTCCGCGGAATCCAATTTGGCCGTCACGGGCTCGGCCGGCAATGGCTCAACCGGCATCGCCCCAGACTCAAACTGCGACTCCACGACGTCGTTCGGTTGGTTTTCGTCGCTCATTCAATCCTCCGATTACGGTACTGTGATCCAGACAGCAGTCTCTATCTCCATTGTGATGGGGTGTGTCGCTCTGCTCCCATGAGGTGTACGATTAGGTCCAGGGCTCCTAGCGCCGAAGGCGGCCAGGTCTGGGGGAGCTGAAACCATATCGAGAAGCTAGGTCCATTCGTCTGATGCGATCCATGAACACTCTGCATTCTATCATAGCAATCGGCAATGGCAAGAAGGAGAAGAGGTAGGGCAATCGCATTTGGCCATCTGAGATCACGCCGTATGCGGGCTGCTATGTAGGCCGGGTAGCCGACCCGGCCCGGCGGCGCAGCCGCCGTTGCGCAAGGCCCGTGCGAGGGGGGCGCCACCCTTAGGCATACCGCCACGACGACGATCCGGCGCCGCAGGCCGGCTCTGCAGGCCGGGGACGGCGGGCCGGCGGACCGGCCTTAGCTTCCCGCCCTACATTGCTCCCGATGCAATGGGGCTGTCTCACTGCGATTACCCTGGGAGAAGAGGTAGGGCTATCGCAGTTGGGAAGGGCACCCACAAGGGGTGCCCCTACGGATGACCGCTGTAGGGGCAGGGCTTGTCCCTGCCCTGAGGCAGCAGGCACAGGGCCCGGCGCAGATGGCCAAATGCGATTGCCCTGGGAGAAGAGGGCAGCCTCCGGTCGCCAACTTCCCGCAGTCGTCACGCGTCAGCCGTCTGCAATTGTCAGATGGAGGATGGGGCTATGGGAGAAGAGACAGTCGACTGAGAGGCCCAGGACGGCGTAGAGTGCGGGCGGCACGCTGATATCAGCGAGATAGAGCTCGCCCACATAGGGCTGCGCCTTGTCGACAAGAAGCCCGCGCTTTGGCAGGGCTAGGGTGAGCGTTGCAGCCGCCCTGATGGTCGGACCCAGGGCCTCACCAGTCGTGATATCGAGGCCTGAAGGCGTATCCAGTGCTAGGATAGGACCCGGCTGTGCATTAGCCCATGCGATCAGGCCGGCTTCCGCACCCCGCGGCGGTCCGGAGAGGCTGTAGCCAATGAGCCCGTCAAGGATGAGTGAAGGCGCCGGTGGGCCGGTGGGCACGTCTGCGCCCTGGATCGTCAGACCCATTCGCTGGAGTATGGTGAGTTGGTGAGCGGGCACCCCGCTGAAAGTATCCGGCGCCCTGGACAGGCGGACTGTGACGTCGGCACCCCAGTTAGCGAGGTGGCGTGCCGCGACGAGGGCCCCGCCCCCATTGCCGCCACGTCCCGCAAGCACGGACACGGTCTTCCCGGTGGGAAATCCGCTGAGAAACCGGTCCCGTGCCAGTGCAGCCAGATGATGTCCGGCGTTCTCCATCATCTGCACCAGCCCAATCTCGTAGTCCTCAATCATCAAACGGTCGACTTCGACCATCTGGTCTTTGGTCAGAGCTGGGATCTGATCAGCTGGCCTCTGGGGATAAATCACAATGGTCACCATAGGCAAACACTAGCATAGGTGACCGCGGTTGTCGAGGATCAAGAGCTGTTGGGCGAAGGCCATCGCAGTAAGAGATCTCGCGCCGGGGTATGTAGGGCGGGAAGCCGTCCCGCTCCGGCTGCTACGCAGGCGGTTAGGTCGCCTCAGAGGCGGTCTGTACTTCTTGATCGACGACTACAGACTCCCAGAGAGCACCAGAGGGAAGGCGCATATAGAGGATAGGGGTGGCGACGCCGGGAAGCTGGGCGCTCACGAGGTCATCACGCGCGCGGTTGAGAGCCCGGTCAACAACGCCGTCCTCTACCAAACCTTGGTAGAAGCGTTGGGTCACCTTCTGTGCGGTGCGCATCGGGACCTTCCCGCGCATCGCAACAACAGCGGGGACGCCAATGCGCACAAGCTGGGGCGCGAGACCCGAGAGCGCATGGCCCTCCAGGGCGACGGCGCTCTGGCAGGTGGAGAGGAAAACAAGCTGCGGCTGGACGCCCTGCCGTGCCAGCGTAGCCGCAAAGAGGCGATCGGCGATGGCGCGCGTGTTACCTTGGGCGTCCTCCATCAGAAGGTCGACACGGGCCTGACGCGGGTTGACGCGACCGTGGCCGACGAAGTGCAGCCACTCGTAGCCTTCCAGCATCATCCGGCTCAGACGCTCCAGCGTTACCGGCGGCTTCAGGAAGGTGAGCTGGATCTCTGCCGGGTCGATCTCGGCGAAGGCAGCAGCCAGGATGTAACGCTCCAGCTCGACATTGAGGGACGGCAAATCGTAGCGTAAGGCCACATCGCGAGGGTTGGCGATGGCAGCCAGGATGCGGATGGGACGCTGGACGGTGGTCCGGCCCCAGGGTTGGTCGACCGGGATGTACCGCGAGAAGGGTGTGGTCTCGCAGGCTGCCAGCATCACGCTTTCGTCGTGGAGTAGCTCCCAGGGCAGCTGCTGGAGCTCGGAGGCGTCGGCGTCAATGCGGAGCCGCAGCCGGCGGTGCGCGCCACTCTGCTCCGCTTGACCCTCGGCGCGGTCCCACCCGCGGCGCACGGCACGGTCCCGCAACAGGGTCTCAAAGAGGTAACGCCCGTCCTGCTCCAGGTCACCGCTGGGCACCCACTCTAGGATCGACTGGCTGAGCCGTCCACCCGAGAAAACCTGGCCGCTGTTGAGCGTGAGCTCCACGTCATAGTCCCGACGCCCCTGCCTGATCCGGATCTCCACGTCAAGGGGTTCTGGCGGCGCTGCCGCAACACGGTGCGCGCCACCGTTGGCCGGCAGCACGTAGCTCTCAGCCATACTGTGGGCGCCGTTGCGGCTGACGTTGAGGAGCAAGGTCTCTTCGCGCCGGTGCGGCTCGCCACTCTTGTCGAGGTAGGAGAGCTGAAGCGTCAGGGGCACGGCATCGCCGTGCGCCAACGGCTTGACGGTGAGCGCCTCGTCCTGGCGCTTACCCTGGGGAATCGAGGCCAACGCCTGGGTCTCCGCGATCTGCCCCTCGAACTGCTCGCCGGCGGCGCGGACCACGACATCCCGCGCGAGACCGTAGCCCAGATTCTCGACCACGAGGCGCAGCTGGGACCAGGCATCCAGGGCCAGCCCATCGTGCTCCACTTTGACGGTCAGGACCGGCAGCTCCAGGCATGCCGCATAGCGTCGCTGGGCTTCGTCGGCCCGTTCTGGCAGGCGAGCGGCGGCAAAGAGCTGCGCAGCTGCCGTCCAAGCCTCAGCCTGCTGGTCAACAGTGCCCTCACGTGCAGCTAGCGCCTCGGCTTGGGCGACCCAGGCTTCTGCGGCACGCAGGAGATCGCCTTCTCCCTCCCAGACAAGGGCGGCCTTCTGCCAACGCCCCGCCTCCTCATGCACCACCGCGGGCACAGGGTAGCTCAGGGCCGTCGCCCGTCCGGTGCAATCCACCGTGATGACGTAGGGGCCTTGGCCATCGCCTGCCGCCAGAGCCGGGGCAGACTTGGTCTCCTGCGGCATCGTGGCCTGCCAGAGCAGGGCGCCAGTCCGCCGGTCGACGCCATAGAGATGGCGGTCGTTACCGGCGATACAGAGGACATCGCCGGCGATCACCGGCGGCGCCGTCACATAGGCACCGGTCCGGAAGACCCACTGATGCGCGCCATCCTTCAGCCTCAAGGCGTAGACACCATCGCGGGCGCCCACGAAGACGCGCCGGCCGTCGGTGACGGCAGGGGTCAGCTGCTTGCCCCGCGGTCCCACCTGCGTCTCCCAGATCAGCCGTCCCTTGTCCCGCGTCAGGGCCACCACCATGCCCGAGCTGAGCACCGCAATCACAAAGGGATCGGCCACCAACGGGGTCTGGTTGAGCTGAACGCCCGAAAGCACGCCCTCAACGTCAAAACGCCAGCGGAGGTCGCCCTCCCGGTCAAAGGCCAAGAGCGAGGGAACCCGGCAGGGCACGTAGATCGTCTCACCGTCGCAAGCGGGCGCCGCCATGGCCACATCGACAGGCGCCGAGATGTCCAGGAGCATGTCGCCGGCCTCGGCATCGAGGGCAGCGACGTGGTGCGAGTTGCCCGCCATCGCCACCAGACCGCCGCCGACAGCGGGGGCGCTGATCTGCTGGATGTCGAAATCCGTGCGCCAGACAATGTGACCGTTGGTCTCAATGGCGACCATCGCACACTCACCGGGCATCGGGCCCAAATAGGGCAGGCTCATCACCGCCCGATCTGGCGCCAGGGTCGCGATGCCGCCGACAACGGCATTCCCGAAGATCTGCTCCCAACGGAGCTCGCCGGTGGCGAGGTCCAGCGCGCGCAACACCGCACCCCGGGCCGCGCGCCCCGAGGCCTGGCAGGCCACGAGGCAGGTATCGCCAAGGACGACGGGCGACGCCATAGGTTGGCCGGGCAGCGGTACGGACCAAGCAACCATAGGCTTCTGAACCGCTGCCAGGGCTTCGGGAGAGGAAACGGTGGGGGTGTAGACGGGCGCAGCCTCAGGCAATGCCGCCAAGGCGATATCGCCCCGCGTCTGGCGAATGTAGGCCAGCAACTCCGGGATCCGGCGACGCGATTCGAGGTAGTCTATCAGCTCGCGGGCGAGATCGCCGCGCGACGTGCCCGCCAGCGACTCCGCGTCTACAGCAAGGTCAAAGCAGACTGTGCGCAATTCGCTGAGGTCGAACCGCTGCACGAGTAGACGGCGAAGATACGCTAGGTAGGCTCGATCGGTAGGTCGGGCAGTGCTTGCCATCAGGACGCCTTGTTGTTAGAGGTCGCTTACCTTTTAGTATAAACCTGGTTTGGGATTCTGCAAGTCACCGGGCACATTGCCAAGGTGCAGGTGGCATGATCTTGTCTGCGATACCAAAGGCA
>JAFGNI010000621.1 GCA_016927095.1 Anaerolineae bacterium
CCATGGCCGCCAATAAGCTCGATCCTGACGCCGAGGCCGCACTTGTGGGCTGGATAGTCATGGGGTCCACCACCCAGCCCTATACATTCCCGGAGCGCGAAAGGCGCGTATATCCTGGCCTTGCGGATTTGGCTGCGATCGCGATCCGCAACTTCCAGCTTTTGGACCTGGCGGACCAAAGAGCAAGAAGAGCGCAGTTGGTGGGGAAAATCTCGGCGCGTGTTCGCGAGACCCTGGATATGGATCTCATTCTCCAGACCGCCCTCCGCGAGATCGGTGAGAGCCTGGGTATCTCCAGTATTGAGGTCCAGATACAACGTCGCGTCACAGGTGCACACGAGGATGACGGCGGTGAATATCACGGCGACGGCGGCGGTGCGATGGGCGCACCGCAGGCATCTGGAGACACTCCAGAGGCTGAGGATGGTGCTGAGACGGAGCAAGGTGCATGGGAAGCATGATCAGTCGACTGCTGTCGGTAATTCGCCCGCCGGTCTTTGAGAGCGAAGAGAAGACGCGGGCGGTACGCATCACCGCTCAGGCGCAGCTCGCCTACCTCGTTGCGTGGGTCATGACGATTGTGCCACTTATCTACGCCGCGTGCAACGCCGGTACATATCTCCGGTTGGCGACTGGTGAGGGCCCACTTCCTCTCACGGAACTAGTCGCAGTTCTGGTAGTCAGCGCGGTCAGCTTCCTCCTTGTTTTTTTGATTCGCCGCGGTGCCGTGAGGCTGAGCAGTATCGTCCTGGTTATTCTCGTTTGGTCAGGTTTCGCTTTCCTAGGCTACAACGGTGGTATACACCACCGCTTCGGCGGCATTGGCGATCCTGGCTATGCAGGCTTCATCATCGCGATTGTGATGGCTGGCTTGCTCCTAGGGGCGCCAGCCGCTATCGTCACGGCGGTCCTCAGCGTGTTGGCTGGATGGATCCTGGTCGATGCAGAGCTCAGGGGCGCGCTGCCGGTACACATCACCGGGCCGGTAGACGCGGCCGACGCAGTCGGCGCCACTGCTATCGTGGTCAACTATCTGCTTCTCTCCCTGCTGGCGACCGGCCTCGTCTGCGTAGCCAATCGGGGTCTCCGGACGTTGCTGAAGCGCCTCCAGACGAGCGTTCGTGATCTGCGAGCACGTAATCGCCAGCTGCAACAGATGCGCGATTCGCTCGAAGGCCGTGTTGCCGAGCAGACCGCGGACCTGGACCGCCGCACCCGCTATCTTGAGGCTGCGGCGCGGGTTGCCTATGCGGCAGGTGAGATTCAGGATGCGGATCAGCTGATGCGCGAGTCGGTGAATCAGATCAGGGAGACTTTTGGTCTCTACTACGTCGGCTTCTTCGTGCTTGATGGAAGACGTGAATGGGCTGTGTTGCGCGCCGGTACAGGAGAGGCCGGCGCTCAAATGCTGGCGCGCGGTCACCGCATTCGTGTTGGCTCCGGCATGATCGGTTGGTGTGTAGCCCATGGCGAGAGTCGGGTTGCCCAGCATACAGCTGAGGACGAGGTCCGACTTGTGGCACCTGAGCTACCAGGCACACGCTCCGAAGCAGCTTTGCCCCTACGGGCCCGAGGACGCGTGTTAGGCGCGCTCACCGTCCAGAGCGAACAGCCGGGCTTCTTTGACGCAGCTACCGTGACGGTGTTGCAGACCATGGCCGACCTTCTGGCGGTTGCCCTGAGCAATGCTTTTCTCTATGAGGAGAGCCAGAAGTCCATGGCAGTACACGCCACTGCGGCAGCTGCCCGGCGGGCTTACGGCGAGATCGTCTCAGAGGCGTGGGACGAGCTCCTATCATCACGCGGAAGCTGGGGTTACCGCTATGCGGACGGTACCTTGCTTCGCTCTGAGGGAGAGCCTGACCCGGCTATCCAACGGGCAATCGACAGTGCTTCTTTGGTCGAGGTTCAGCAGGAGGGTACGTCCTCTGTCGCGCTGCCGCTGCGCATCGGCGGTCGCGTCGTTGGCGCCGTCAAATACCAGCGTTGGGAGGACGAGGCCGGTACACATCACCGGTCCGCCGGTACACATCACCGGTCCGCCGGTGCACATCACCGGGCGGGCTGGGATCCCGAGGACATCGTGTTGCTGTCGACGCTAACGGACCAAATAGCTCAAGCGCTCGACAGTGCTCGCCTGCTCCAGGATGCACAAAGAAGCGCAGCTCGTGAGCAAAAACTCAACGATATCGCCGTGCAGGTCTCGAACGCCGTCGATGTGGAGACAATGTTGCGCGCTGTGGTCGATGAGCTGGGCCGTCTTCCGGGCGTGTTGGAGGCCTCGGTGCATCTCGTAGTGCCAGACAAAGCCACGCACGAAGCCGGTACAGATCACCGGGCCGGTACACATCACCAGGCCGGTACACATCGGCAGTCTACGCCACTGCACCGGCGGCACGACGCGGCTTCATCTGGGGCAGGACGCGACTGAGGCATCCGCTCATATGAAGCAGGGACTGGATGGACAGTACGCCCGCCCGACGCAGTCGGCGCCTCTGCTGGGCACGCCGAGTGAGTTATCAGGGGCGAGCTTAGGCGCGCCCCCATCGGTGACTGGGTTGGTACAGCCGGTACACATCACCGGAGGTGGGGGTGACCCAGGTCGCGCTGGCCCTCGGATCGCTCTTCTGGTCTCCGACCTGACGCAGGCGGCAAACCGGGAATTCGTCGATGGTGTCGTATCATCTATGGCGCAGTGGGGAGCCAGCTCCGTAGCCATACCTGTTGACACATTGGGGCCTGCGCTCCGCCGGCAGTTGCTAGCGGAGGCGGCTAGAGGCGATGGTTGTGACGGGGTTGTCCTGCGGAGCAATGGCTCTGATGCCGGTGCACATCAACGACTAGAGGCCATCGGTTGGGCCGCTGAATTCCAGGCTATGTCGCCGCAGATCCCGGTGGTCACCGTAGGTGTCGCTCTCAGGGGTGCCCGGCGGATTGTGCCGGATATTGAGGATGGCGTCCGTCAGGCGGTCCATCATCTTGTCACTGTCCACGGTCGCCGCAGGTTCGCATTTGTGCGCGGCCCGGACCGGCGCAGCGAAGATGCCGCCCCAATGGGGACCACCCCATTGGCCCAAGCTTGGGAGCGCGCTTATCGCGATGCCTTGAGCGCGCATGGCCTCGATGCAGATTCTGCGTTGGTGGTTGATGTCGGCGAAGGCATCGACGGTGTGTATGATGCTGTGGCATCCCTCCTGAAGGAAGACCCTCTAGTGGATGCGGTGCTTGTCGCTGAAGCCGCAATTGCGGCCGGCGTCTGCAATGCCATTCGGGCCCATGCGTTGGGCATTCCAGAGGACACAAGCGTGATTGTGTTGCAGCCTGCAGGGACCACGGCAGTAGACGTCACTGCTTCGGCAGTAGACGTCACTGCTTCGGCAGTACACGTCACTGGGTCGGCTCTAGACGCGTTCGACGCAGTCGGCGTCAGTGCTGCACAGCTGATAGCTCCAACTCTCACGACGGTAGCGCCTCTAGAGCGCTCACTCGGCGCGCACGCGGCCTTGGCCTTGTTGCGGACTATTGAGAACGCTAGGCCTGATGGCGATCGTGACGACGGCGGTAGACACCA
>JAFGNI010000622.1 GCA_016927095.1 Anaerolineae bacterium
CCTCATTGACGTAGAATTGGTTGGCCATCGCCCGGTGGAGCCAACCCAGTTTCAGCCTTCCCATCGCCCGTAGCAATGGATCATTGGCTGCCACGTCCGCGGTGAGCGGGCTGCGCCCATAGACCCACCACCCCACGAAGAGGCCTCCCACCGAGACCAGCAGTCCCAGGCCTAACGGCAGCCAGGGAGCTGCAGCCTCGCCATGGACCGGCGCCTCTCCTGTCAGTAGGGAACGCATCACAAACGGCCCAAAGCGTCCCGGAAACCACCTACCCAGGATCGGGAAGTTGTCAGGAATCCCAGTCCAACCGAGACCGATCGCGAACAGAGCCAGGATTGCCAACGGCACCACCATCACCGCCGGATTCTCGCGCGCATAGGTGGCCGCGCGTGTGCGCGGTTTGCCAAGGAAGGTCAGGCTGATCTGGCGCGCCGAGTAGAAAGCCGTGAGCCCCGCGGCAACCAGGAGCCCCCAGAATACCCAACGATGGCTGCCCCAGGCCAGTGTAAGAATCTCATCCTTGGACCAGAAGCCAGAGGTGATGAGCGGGAACCCGGACAGGGCCAAGCTTCCGGCCAAGAAGCTGACTGCCGTCACCGGCATGCGAAAGCCTAGGCCACCCATCTTCCACATATCATTGGGGCTGAAATCTGGTGCGCCGGGGTGCGCCGGCACAGCGTGGCCGTGTGTGCGATGGTGACCGTACTCGACACCGTGAATGACCGATCCCGCTGCCATAAAGAGCAGCGCCTTGAAAAACGCGTGGGTGATGAGATGGAAAAGGCTGGCGGCATAAGCGCCAATGCCCAGCGCAGCCACCATATAGCCCAACTGGCTAATCGTGGAGAACGCCAGCACACGCTTGATGTCAGTCTGTGCAACCGCTACGATGGCGGCGAACAGAGCAGTTGCCGTGCCCACGGCAGCGACAATGGGCATCGCCTGTGACACAGCAAGCAGAGGGAACGCCCGGATCATCAAGTACACACCGGCGGAGACCATCGTGGCTGCGTGGATGAGTGCGGACGCTGGGGTTGGACCCTCCATCGCATCGGGCAACCAGAGATGCAGCGGAAGCTGCGCGCTCTTGCCGATCGTGCCACCGAAAAGCAGAAGCACGGCCACAGTCGCAACCGAGGCTCGCCCAATCAAAGTAGTTGCGGCCAGTTGTTCCACGGTGGCTGCGCTGAAGAGGTCCGAATACGCCAGGCTTCCCACCTGGGCATAGAGCAACACCAGCCCTAGGAGTAGGAAGAGATCGCCCGTCTTCGTGACCAAGAAGGCCTTGAGAGACGCATCCACCGCCGAGGGCTTCTCCCACCAGAAGCCAATCAGCAGGTAGGAGCAGGTGCCCATGATCTCCCAGAACACGAAAAAAGCCAATAGGCTGTCACAGACCATCGCGCCGAGCATGGCGCCGGCGAACAGCGATATGTAGGCGAAGAAGCGGCTGACCTTCGGATCGCCCTTCATGTATCCAAGGCTGTAGATGAAGATCATCAGGCAGACGAAACTCACCATAGCCGTCATGACGGCGTCCGTAGGATCCAAGTAGACACCGAGACCGACGATCTCATCCCCCATCGCGAACCATGGTAGCAGCATCTGCCAACGTGTCTCAGGCACCCTCACCAGGGACCAGAAGACCACTTGGGAGAGGACCACCGCCACGACGATACCCACGAGGGCGATGGATCGGCTCAGACGTGGGCTACGATGTCCGCCCAGAGCGATACAAGCGAAGGCCACGAACGGCGCAACCGGAATCAGCCAAGCCAAATTGGTTGAGAGCACTATGGGACCAGTCCGTTTGAGGCCACGACCAAGGGCACAGCCAGCTCCATTCCGCTAGCCCTGCAACAGATCTATCTCTTCCACGGCGACCGTGTTCTCGGTACGCCAGATGGAGATGATCAGAGCCAGCCCTAGCGCCGCTTCTGCAGCAGCGGTGGCGTAGAGCACAATGGCGAAGACTTTGCCCGTGGTCCGTGCTGGCTCGATAAACCGCGCGAAAGCCACGAGATTCAGAACAACGGCATTCAGCATGATCTCGATCGACATCATGATGACGATAAGGTTCCGGTTCGCCAGCGTGCCATAGACACCCACACAGAAGAGCGCGGCGCCCAGTATCAGATACCAAGACAGCGGAATCGTTGCCCCCCCCATCTCAACGTTCCTTCCCCAGGTAAAGCGACCCGATCAGCACCACCAGCATCATCACCGAAACGATCTCAAAGGGGAGCAGATAGCCCGCAGGATCGACCAGAGCGGCACCCAGGAGCACGAGCCCTTCCTCCAAAACAGGCACGGTTGGCTCCGTGGGCAACGGGAGCTGCAGGATCATCCAGACCATCACCGCGAAAAGCGCCACCGAGACAACGCCGGCTGACCAAGGATCGTTCAGCGTCGGTCGATCCTCGCGCATAATGCCCTTGGTCACCATGATCGCGATGACGGTCAGAACCGCCACACCGCCGATGTAAATAAACAGCTGAATGCCTGCCATGAAGGGCGACTCCAAGAATAGGTAGATCGCCGCCACACCAAAGAACGACGCGATCAGCCAGAGCGCACCATGGAAGATCCGGTGACAGATCACCACGCGCACGGCTGCGCCCAATGCCATGATCGAAAAGAGGGCGAAAACAACCTGTCCGGGGGTTATCATCCGCGTCAGCTACCCTCCTTGCAGAGCGTTGGCTTGACGTCGCTGTTCTCGCCTGCTCAAGTGCCCTTGGTACCAGAACAGGAAGGCAACCACCCCGGATCCCATGAGCAAATTCGCCAGCAGCAATCCAGCCGAACGGCCCCACCCCACCGGGACGCCCACGTTGGCTAGCAGCTTGTCAACGACCGCGACAACCATAAGGATCACCAAGCCCAACGGTACCAGGAACTTCCAGTTGAACCCCAGAACCTGATCGATCCGTAAGCGGGGCATCGCCGCCCAGAACAGGTTGAGCACGTTGAAGACAAGAAAGGCTTTCAGCAGTATCCATACCGCACCTAGCAGCGGGATCTGGTTGACCCAGGGCCCCCGCCAACCGCCGAGAAACAGGATGGAGAAGAGCATGGATGTCGTGAAGGTGTTGATGAACTCGGCTAGATAGAAGGCACCAAACATCATACCGCTGTATTCCGTGAAGTAACCAGCGACAATCTCGGAGTCAGCCTCCGCCAACTCGAAAGGCAGGCGCCCCACTTCAGCCGCTGATGCCAGGAAGAAGACCAAAGCAGCCAAGGGTACCGCAATGACATAGGGCACATCCTGGGCACGCACGATGTCCTGCAGCGACAGAGACCCGGTGAGGAGCACCGGAACCAGGAGCGCCAGGATCTGTGGGACCTCGTAACCGATGATCTGTGACACGGCGCGGAACGCTCCCACCTCGGCATACTTGTTCCGAGAGCTCCAACCAGCCATGATCATCGAGAACGGCGCCAAGGAAGAGACGGCCACCACATAGAAGGCTCCCACGTCGAGGTCGACGACCTGAAGCCCGCGCGGGCCCAGCGGAATCACGGCCCAGACGGCAATCGCCACCGCGATGATCATCACCGGCGCAATCACAAAGACGGTGCGGTCAGCGCCCTGGGGTATGATCAGCTCTTTCGTTAGGATCTTGATCGCATCCGCCACCGTCTGAAAAAGCGCGAAAGGACCAGCATAGGTGCCCGCGTTCGTCGGGCCCAGACGGTCCTGCATCCGCCCGATGACTTTGCGGGACTCCCAGATCAAGAACACCACAACGACCAGAGGCACCAAGGCCATCGCAGTGGCGCCGCCTGCCCGTCTGAGCAGCTCTAGCCAAAGCGCAGTGCCGCCACTCCCTACATCCACGCCAGCCATCCCTTCCGCCAGACATAGATCAAGCCGAAGCCGAGCAGGGCCACGAAGATGATCGCCTCTACGACAGCATACAGAGCCAGCTTCTGATAGGCAAGCGCCCAGGGGAAGAGGAAAGCCGCCTCCACATCAAAGGCCACGAACGCCAGGCCGTAGAGGTAGTACTGCGGCTTGAACTCAATCCAAGTCTCGCCAAAGGTGGGGTTCCCGCTCTCGTAGATCTGCAGCTTCCGCGGGTTCGTCTTCTTGGGACTCAACAACCACGCCAGAAGGATAGGAGCCACGCCGAAGAAGAGCGCGACGAGTAGGAACAGCCCGACAACCGCATACGGATGGATCAATCTCTGTTGCCTCCTATACCAAAACACGATTATAGCACCAATGCCCAGGCAGCCAAACGGGCCCGCAACGCAGCGACGGGGTGGACCGCAGTCCACCCCGTCGTCTCAAACGCATTCACAGCCCTGACGGGCTAAGCCGTCATTGTGCGCGAGCCTCACGGTTACCCTGAAGGGCCTTCAACAGCTCCTCACGGCGTGCGGCCTCCTGCTCCTGGAGCTCCCGACCTCCCTTCAGCGCTATGATCAGATCCCGTCGTTTGATCGCCCGCTTCCGCTCGATCTCGACCATGCTGGCCTTCTCATCTGCCAGCTTGGCTAGAGCCTCGACCCATGCGCCGCTCTGCACTGGTGTGTGGCGCACCCGCCAACGCTCCACCCATATAGGCAGTTCATCGGCGTTGGCGACGCGCTTCAGGGTCTTGGTATAGGTCACGCCCTGTGACTGGAGCGTGACCTCGTGCTCCTCAATGATTGGCTCGACGGGACAGATCTGCACACAGGCACCGCACTTGATGCAGTAGTAGTCGGCCAGAACCAGCTCCCCCTCATCATTGATGTGAAGCGCGCGCGTGGGGCAGATATCTGCACAGGCAAAGCATCCCTCAATGCAGGCCTCGCGGCGAAGGACGACGGTACCCTCCCAGGGCTGCTGCACAGTGAAGGCGCCATCGCTAGCTACTTCGCACTGCCGACAGCGGATGCAATGCGCATCATCCACGACCAGCGTGTCCGCTTCCTCATCGTAGCTGATCACATCCGTCGGGCAGTTCTCGATAACGAAGTCCTTGTAGTCCCAGTTGAAGAGATCTCGGTCGAACTCATTCGACTCGGTGAGGTACGGGAACGCCTCATAGACTTGCACCGGAATCGACGGCTCACCGTTCAGCGTCAGGCTAATCGCGTTCACCGGGCACATCACGGCGCACATCCCACAGAAGATACACTTTTCTGGATCGACATCGACCAGGAGCTTGCTGCCCAAACGACCTTCCACAACTTTCCCGCCCGTGTGCGTTAGGGCATCCTTGGGACACACCTGTGGGCCCAGTTGGCAACCAACGCAACGCTCAAGGTCCCACCGCAATACATCATGATGGGTCACCATCTTGCGCTCCAGCACCAGCTCAGTATCAGTTCGCCGCTTCAGCGTACTTCCGCGCTTCATGCTGCCTCCCTAGAAGCCCAGCCGGACCAATTGGCGCCGAGGCGACACCATATGGCGCTGAAACCCCAACGTAGTCGGGTCAAGCCCAAGGGCCAGCCCCATCACTTGGGTGAAATAGAGCACGGGCAGGTCCAGAGATTGACCAACCGCCCGCTCTGCCTTGGTCTGGTAAGCGTCCAGCGCGGTATGGCACATCGGACATGCCAACATCACCACGTCAGCCGCGGCATCCTTGGCAGACACCAGAACGTTGCCGGTCAACCGTGCCGTGACCTCACTGTGCGACAAGGCAAGCGCGCCGCCGCAGCACTTCGCCTTCATCGGATAATCTATCACTTGCGCACCCAAGACGGCTGCGAGGTCATCAAGACCGGTTGGACGCTCCGTACTATCAAAGACGTCGCGCGGGCGGGTCAGCATACATCCGTAGTAAGAGGCTACCTTCAATTCTCGCAGGGGATTCACCACACGCAACCTGATCTCGTCCAGCCCAAACTCGGTCGTCAAGACGTAGAGCGGGTGTAGGACCTCGATGGATTCAGTCAACTCGAGCCCGTCACGCAGATGAGCGTTGAGATCCTGGCGGAGCGCCTTGTCCTCTGCAACCCGCTTGCTCGCTTGCCGTAGGTTCTTGTAGCATCCGCTACAAGGCGCCACGATGCGATCGAATCCCTGGGCCTGAGCAAGTGCAAGATTGCGCGCTGGCAAAGTGATCCCCGCCTCCCTGCTATTCACGCTCGCGTGTACCGCCCCGCAGCAGTTCCAGTCGTCAAGCTCGACCAGCTCGATCCCCAGGTGTGCGAAAACCGCCCGCACCGACAGGTCGTATTCCTTGGCGCCGGACAGCAGGCTGCAGCCTGGATAGTAGGCGTACCGGGTCTCAGTTGCGCGCGTCACGATGCCTTCTCCCTTCCCCACCCCATCAGCAGCCCGGCGACCAAGGCAACCAGGGCACCTCCCAGGGCGCCGCCGATCGCTTTCTTCGCGCCGGCATTGCCCGGCAACGCCACACCCGTGGCAACCCGTAGCTTGGTCGAGGGCGTCACCTCGAGCTCGGCAATCTCCTCCGGATCCGCAACACGCTCGGGCAACAACGGCAGCTTGCCCTTCACGATCATCTTCAGCCCTATCGGCACCATCCCCAGCAAACTGACCACATCCAGCACCCGCAGATAGTAACGGGTCATCAGCTCGGGCTCATACATGCGACCATGCGTCTGTACGGTCTCCGCGAAAGCCTGCCCGAACTCGGCCTCTTTGTCCTGGGCATACCCCTTGGCCACGGCAAGTCGCCGCAGGTCAGCCATCAGATCCGTGATCTCGATGCCCCGTGGGCACCGGTTGGCACAGGAGTAGCAGGAGACACATCGCCAGATATCGGGGCTGGAGAGCACCGCTGCCTCCTCGCCAGCCTGGATCAGGTGCATGATCCGGCGCGGGCCAAACACCATCTCGTCAATCACAGGGCATGATCCGGAGCAGGTACCACACTGATAGCACTGGAGGACAAGCCGGCCACCATCGGTCGCTAAGACCTCCTGTAGGAAGGGATTCATCGTATGATCAGTACCCGCCATTAGTCATCTCCCCCCACCCGCGCCATCTGCTCAACAGGCGTCTCAATCCCCTGCAGCCGTGCCGCCGCACTAAGCTGGAGGACCTCAGAAACGCCTGGAGCATCCTGCATACGCCGCAGGAGACGGGTCAGCTGTGGTCGTGCCGCCTCGTTCTCTGCGATGATCTGCTCACGCCCCAACTCACGGACCAGCGCGCTTGTCTCCTTCATGATGCGCGACCATTTCGCACCCTCAGTTGCTGAGACAGACTCGACACGGAAACGCCCCTCCGTGATCCCCATCTTCTCGAGTTGCACCGCCAGCTTCGCCATGCGGTCCTCAGCGTGCTGCCGTCCGTCGATGTAGTGGCAGTCTTGGAGATGACATCCGGAGACGACGACAGCACCCGCGCCCAGGCGAAAAGCCTCCATCACGAAGTCACGATCGACGCGTCCCGCACACATCACCATAATGTTGCGCGTATTGGCTGGATACTCGAAGTGGCTGACCCCCGCATTGTCGGCGCCCATTCCACTGCACCAGCGGCAGGTGAAGGCTAGTACCTTTCCCTCTGGGTCGTGCGCTAGGAGCGCGTGGATCTGTGCGATTATCTGTCCATCGGTGAAGTGGTGTTGCGTGATAGCGTTGCTGGGACACTCAGCCACGCAAGTACCGCAACCATGGCACTTAGCCGGGATAATCCGCGTCGCGATGCCCGAACCGGGTTGGCAATCAATCGCCCCGTAGGGACACGCCTGGTAACAGATATCGCACTTACCCCCACGGGCGTTGATGCAGCGTTCGGGATGAACGTAGGCGACGATGGGATCGATCTCCCAAGTGTCGTGGGAAAGCACCCGGGCGGCCCGGCCCGCTGCGCCACTCCCCTGTGAGACGCTCTGGGGTATGTCCTTCGGGCCCTGCGCTGATCCCGCCAGGTAGACTCCCTCGGTCGGCGTATCGATCGGCTTCAGCTTGGGGTGCGACTCCAAGAAGAAACCGTGGGTGTCGGTGGGCACCGTCAGCACGCGAGCCAGTTCCTCCGAGCCATCGGAGGCTATCGCCGCTGTCGCTAGTCCCACCATCTCAAACTCATATTCCATCGGTCGCCCGAGGCTGACGTTGTCTGCTCGCACAATGAGGTTGCCCGTTCTGGGGTCCTCTCGAATCTCGGCAGGACGACCTTGCACAAAGTGAATGCCCGCCTCACGAGCACGCTCGTAGAACTCCTCATAGGTCTTTCCGGGTGTACGGATATCGATGCGGAAGATCGTGATGTCCATCTCCGGATAGAGCCATTTGAGCAGCATTGCATTCTTGATCGTGTACATACAGCAGAAGCCCGAGCAATACTCGTTATACCGCTTGTCTCGGGAGCCGACGCACTGGATCAGGCCCAGCCTCTTCGGCGTCTTGCCATCTGACGGACGCACGAAATCACCCACAGTGGGACCGCCGGCGCAGTGAAGCCGCTCAATCTCCATCATCGTCGTCACGTTGTCATAGACACCGAACCCGTATTCCTCGATCTCGGTCGGGTCCCACATATCGTAGCCTGTAGCCACGATGATTGTGCCGATGTCGAGCTCGATCTCCTCGGGCTCCTCGGCAAAGTTGATGGCTTCCAGGGGCCCGCAGGCATCCACACACTTGTAGCACTCAATACATGCATCACGATCGATCGTATAGATCGAGGGGACGGCCTGCGCCATCGGCACATAGATGGCTTTTCGCGGCCCCAAGCCCTCCTCGAACTCGTTAGGCACGTCGATCGGGCAGACCTCAGCACACAAGCCACAGCCTGTACAGCGGTCCACGAGCACGTAACGTGGCTTTCGTTCGACCTTGACCTTGAAGTTCCCGATATAGCCGCTGACCTCTTTGACCTCGGAGTAGGTCAGGAGGTGGATGTGGGGACTCTTGCCCACGTCCACCATCTTCGGCGCCTCAATACAGATCGAGCAGTCCATCGTGGGGAACGTTTTGTCCAACTGGGCCATCCGACCACCGATAGTTGGAGACTTCTCTACCAGATAAGTCTCGATCTCCATATCCGCTAGATCCAGCGCAGCACTGATGCCGGCGATACCGCCGCCGATGATGAGCGCCCGCCGCGTCACCGGCACCTCAAACATCTGAAGTGGCTTGACGTGGCTTACCTTCGCGACCGCGGCGCGAGTCAGCTCCTTCGCCTTTTCGGTGGCTGCCGGCTTCTCGTGGCTATGGACCCACGAATCGTGTTCCCGGATATTCGCCATCTCAAACATGAACGGGTTGAGACCGGCATCCTCTATACACGAGCGGAAGGTCGGCTCGTGCATAGCCACGGTGCACGCGGCGACTACCACACGCGTGAGATGGTGCTCCCGGATATCCTCCTGGATGAGAGCCTGTCCTGGATCAGAGCACATATAGCGGTGTTCTTTGGCCAGCACTACGTTCGGCAACGTCGCGGCATACGCCACAACCTCCGGCACATTGACGACGCTTGCGATGTTGGACCCGCAGTGGCAGACATAGACCCCTATCCGGAGCTCTTCACTGCGCTCGTACTCTTCATTCGCCACAATATGACTCCTTGCTCAGTTGATGCAGGGGGTGGTTGCTTGATGCAAAGCTGAGTCGCCCCAGGGTCTCAGCATCGAGACGGAGCGACTCTCGACAGTGTGTACAGGCCAGTCGAGTCAGCGCAGTGCTTCCTCGGTCGCGAGTTTCCGGCGAGCGCGTTGTGCCCGCTGCTCCGGCGTCGTGAGCTCCAGAGCATCTTTCGGGCACCACAGCACACACTGAGGACCTTCTTCTTCATCCTCGCAGAGATCGCAGATCTCCGCTAGCTTGGTAATTGGATTGATCGAGATTGCCCCGAAGTCGCAAGCCTCGATGCACCACGCACAACCATCACAGAGGTCTGCATTGACCCGGATGACACCGGTGTTCTCATCTTGCTCCAACGCGTCGCGGGTACAGACCGTGACACAGGGAGCATTCTCACACGTCCTACACGCGATTGCCGTGATCAGGATCTCGTCGACCCGCACGGTCCGGATGCGACTGCGATAGGAGTTGTACTCGCCGGTCTTGGTGTAGGAGCAGATATACTCACAGAGCTGGCAACCGATGCACTTCTCCGGATCGCACGTGATGTATTTGTACTTGGACGTGGACGTAGCGCTTACCATGATGTGTTCTCCTTCCCTAGACCCCGATCTCCTCGGCAACATCGTCCAGGCCGAGCTCGATCAGCTTCGACTTCGGAATCAGACCCTCGGGTGTCCAGCCTTTGGCCTTGTAGTAGAGATCCTTCATATACTCGAGCTCCTCTTCGGTCACGATGTAGCCGGCCGACGGACCCTTGGTCATAGGATCGTGGTGCCACCGGTAGTTCAGGCGATCATCCTTACGGGTCCACCCTTCGCGGATATTAAACGCCTTCTTGATCGTAAAGGCACGCGAACCGATCAACTCAACATCATCGTAGTCAAACTCCCAGCCTGTCGTAGCAGTGATCAAAGCAGCAATCGTCGGCCAAGCCCCCGCTCGATCGGCCTTTCCTGTGAAACAGCGCCGGATAAACTTGCAGAGCGGCAAGGTATCGTAGACAGCAGCGTACTCCTCCGTGCTCTTTGCCAACTCGCCCCGAGTGTCATCAACGGTGAAGCGATCGACCTCCCCCTTGATATCCGGGTCATACGCCGCCGTCCGGTTGTGACATCCACCTCGTGTGCCGACCGCAAGCCCGAGCGCAAAGGTCTTCAATCCGCGCGCGTCGTATCCCGGATTCTCAAGGCCCTTGACATTCATGGCCCACTTGTACGACTCGGTCCCGCGCTCCCTATCGATCTGCTCGCTCGCTCGTCGGGTGCCAAGGCTCAGCAACGCACCGATACCCTCTCGGTCGCGGATCATCTCCGTGATCGTGACCCCGGCCTCACCGTTGCCGAAGTTTGCCTCGAAGCCTTCAGGGTACTTCTCACAGCGGAAATCCTCCTTGGTGAGAACACCGCGCTCATACGACTCCATCGCCCAGGAGACGGTGACGCCGTTGCTCATCGCATCCTGTCCGCCACGGTCACACACATCGATCATCTTGATCACGGCACTCAGATCACTGATACCGCAGTTGGGGCCGTTGGCGAACAGGCACTCATACTCTATCCCCGTCATCGCGCCTGCATAGAGGCCTGGCTTAGCAGCTGAGACCTGTTCGCAGGCGATAGGGCACTGGGCACACGCGATCTTCTTCACCTTATAGTGTTCTTCAAGATACTCGCCGCTGACTAGTTCAGCGCCATCAAAGACGCCCTCCTGGAAATTGCGGGTCGGCAGGAGTCCAAGGTTGTTCATGTTCAGGACATTGGTGGCGGTGCCCAGGAGGCGGTACTTGGCCGTGTGGGGGCCCTGAGAGGCCTCGATAATATCAAAGGACATCTTCATAAGCGTATCGGGGTCGGCAACCGTGACCCCGTGTGTCCCCCGAACCGAGACCGCCTTGAGATGCTTGCTGCCCCAAACCGCTCCGTGGCCCGTTCTACCGGCCTGGCGCCCATCGTTGGTCACATTGGCGAAGAGCACACCATTCTCCCCTGCCGGCCCAATCGTCGCAGAGCGGACTTGATCATCCAGGAGATCCTCGCGGATGGCTTCTTCCGTCTCAAAGGTTCCCAAGCCGAGGTACTTGTCGGCCTTGCGAAACTGAACCCGATCATCGTCAATGAGGACATTCACCCACGTCTCGCTCTCGCCGTGGATAACGATTCCATCCCAACCCGTGCGCTTGAACGCCACAGAAAACCAACTACCTGACAGGCTGTCGCCAACGAATCCGGTCAAAGGTGATTTCGAGGCAAGGCCGTATTTGCCGCCGACGGGCACCGGCGTGCCGGCGAAGATACCGTTGGCGAAACAGACCGGATTGCCGGGCGAGAGAGGATCGCAACCGGGCTCGATGTTCTCCCATAGCAGTCGCGTCGCCATGGAGACGCCGCCAATGTAGATCCGGTACCAGCTCTCCGGCTTCTCCTCTTTCCAGGTCTTCCGGCTTGTCAGATCAATATGTAGAATTCGCCCGTGATAACCGTGCATATAGGAATCCTCCTTCTGAGTAGCAGAGGTTCGACTTAGGGCAGAGCTTTGACTAGCCGCCCGCCAGGATTGACATCAGGATCAACCGATCACCATCCGTGGGGCCCTGATCCATCTGTGCCGGCTGGACCATGTGCTTGCCGTTGACATTGAGCATATTGGAGGCCTTCAGCGCATCAAAGGTGGGGCTGATCACTTCACCGACGAGTTCTGGATGTCGCTCGCCTAGCATACGCAGGATCTCAGAGAAAGAGGTAGAATCATCAAGCTCCAGAGTCACGCGAGGGGTTCGCGTTAGCAAGCGAGCCATACCAGCGAACTCCACAGTCACTTTCATAGAACCTCCCACAGTATTAGTGACGAAGGAATTATACCCCAATCCGGCAGAGAAAACGAGTGAAACCGCCCCATCTGGCATGCACAAGTATCAGCCCCCACATAGCTCACAACAGCCGGCGTACGCCCAAAGGCAGTTTGGCGCACAACGCCGCACCTGTCAATGGACAACCGTCACCTCCAGCGAAGAGACTCGGCACCGCGTACTCGTATGTGCCGCTTCCGCTGGAATGCCCAGGGGGTCGCACTGGCCCGTAGGAGGTGGAAGCTCACTTCAAGCACTATCGCGAGATGAGCCTGTAGCCCATCTCGCGATAGTTGCAAGTTATCTAGCTAGCAAATCGTAGATCAGCCTTGAGCCTCGACATCAACCACCGTGCCGGCGTCGGCGCCCGACGATGAGCCACCCGAATCCTTTTCGTCGATGAGAGCCGGGGCCTGCAGTTGCGGGGGTTTGAGGTCCTGCGGCATGAAGGTCTGCCCACGGAAGTAGGCACCCTCATTGATGAGGAGTGACTTCACCGTTAGGTCGCCCCATACGCGGCCAGTATCGAGAATCTCGACGC
This sequence comes from Anaerolineae bacterium, assembly GCA_016927095.1. The sequence goes on from JAFGNI010000622.1 coordinate 12,898, forward strand.
GCGTAGCTGTGACGTTGCCCTGCACAGCCCCGGCGACGGAGATGTTGTTGGCCTTGATCTCAGCCCGAATCTTGGCGCTCTCGGTCACCACCAGATTACCGGTCAACTCGATCGTACCCTCGACGATACCGTCTACCCGCAAGCCCCCGTCCCCCTGGAGATCGCCCTTGATGTGCGTATTGGCGCCGATGGTGGATTCGATGGGTGAAGAAGACCCGCGACTGGTAACAGGGGCGGGCCGCGGCGATGGCGTTTCGGGTGTACGCGACTTGCTCTTGCCTCCTAGAAAAGACATCGTGTTCCTCCTTGATAGCTCAGCTTTGACGAATGGCCGTGATGTATGGAAACAGCCCTCTCCGCTTCGTGCGGGTGTCGCAGTCTACTGGCACACGCCAGAATCATAGGATGGACTGGCTTGTTGTCAAACAACATCCAGCCCGGCAATCAGCGCGCACCGCTACCCAGCATCCGGCGGCATAGAGCTGGCCGATTGACGTGCCAGCCCCATCGCCTTTTGCTCGTCGGCGCTCAGACTGTAGGAGGACTTCCAGTTCTCCAGAGGCTTGGCGTAGACTCGGACGCCCTCCCCGGTGTGCAGGCCGCTGATCACGGCACCGTGGCCCCTACCATCGACCAGAGCGACGGAAAAGCTTTGGTCACCGCCAATGCCTTCGAAGGCATTGTACCTGACGATCCCTACGCCGCGTATGACGCGCGGGAGCAGGTCCTGGATGGCTCGCACTTCAGATTCGGTGCGGTTAATCCGGGCGTCGTGCGCGTCGAGGCGGGCCGCCAGTGGCTGCAGCGCTGCCTTGTCGGGTGCCGCCTCCAGCGCTTCCGATATCTTGAGCAGCGTCTCGTAGTTCACCTGAAACTGCCGCACGCGTGTTTCTAGCGTGTAGATCCAGTAAGCAGCTACGAACATCAGGATCGTTGTCGCCACGACCCAGGGGATTAGCACACTGTCCATCGCTCAAGGCCTCCTCAACGGTTGGTCCCAACGCATCAACGTTCAACCACGACCGGGCCCAAGATCAGGCGGTCACCCGTCATGGTACCGTCGTTATCTAGCTGCGCCACGCGGCGAATGCTGCCCATCTCATACATGCCTACCTCAAGCCAATAGGTACCTGACGGCAAGTCCTCTGGCAAGGGCAGCCGGTAGGGGTCCACGACACGTTGGCCTGCCAACCACTTGGGGAACCAAAGGTAGGACGGGAAGGCACCGCCTAACGGCATATAGTCATGGCCGTACCATAGCCGCCCATCGCTGTCGATCAAGTGAATGAAGACGGTGTAGCTCGCGGTAGGTTGTGCAAGCACATGCCAGGTGAGCCTCAGGTGAAGGGATTGCCCTGGCACTGCGACAAGCGGCCTATCCCACTGACCGAAGCGCAGGCTCAGTCCCACCCGGGCGCGAACCGCGGTCAAGGCCACCTCGTTGCCGATGTTGGTCAGAGCCCGCCTAGCGACGCGCGGCGCACCGGCGAAGGTCGGCAAGCCTTCTACGTGGACCATACCCAACCCAATAGCCTCCACACCTACGTCGAACGACAAGGGCTCCTCGGACTGGCTCAGGTTCGCATAGGATAGTGTGAGAGGATAATCGCCCGACATCAACCCGAAGGGAACGTAAGCATAGTACCGCTCAGCGATGATCTCCCCCGGTCGCCATTCCGGTGTGAGCCGGCGGCTATCCGTGGTCCACCGCTGCTCGACCTCCCCCAGGCGCGCCATCGGCATCAGGATCTCGGTCTCGGTCGTGGCTAAACGTGTGTAGAGGGTGATCGGAATCGCGTCACCGCACGACACCTCCGTCGCAGGGAGATCGTAGCCCACCACCTCCAGACGACCACCCACCCAGCCATCCGCGATCTCGTGCTGGGGCGTCACCGCAGACAAGGCGGGCGGTTCGAGGACCTCCCACAGCTGCGCCCCCAGCGCTGGCCGCAGGCGAAAGCCGAGGTCTCGTACGTCGCGCCGGTAGTTGGACA
>JAFGNI010000623.1 GCA_016927095.1 Anaerolineae bacterium
CGGCTCCGCCAACCGCAGCATCGGCGACTACCTCGCCCAGCAGTACTACCTCCACCCCCACCCCATTGAGCTCAGCCTCCGCAGCTACATCTGAGTTGGGCGGCTACTCGGTCGCGCCATCGCCAGTGAGCGCGGTGTGGGCGTAGTGCATCATGGCGCTGAGGGCGTGCTGGACGTAGTCAATGCGGATCTGCGTCGCCGCGGCGTTCAACTCCTTATCGTGGCGCCGGTGGCCTGCGGGGAACCGGGCGATCGCTCGGGTCACGCCACCGGCGTACGGTCCTTCGGCGATCTGAGCGCCGAGCGGTTCGCCATCTTGGATCTGGACGCCAGAAACCTCAAGGTGCGCTTGGCCCGGTGCGTGATCACAGCGCCCGTGCTGGTCGCGTTGGGCGTGACGCCCGACGGGCGTACGCAACTCGTCGCGCTGCGGCTCGCCGTGCGAGAGACGGCGGCGAGCTGGCGCGAGCTCGTCGAGGATCTCCAATATCGCGGCTTGCCCGAGCCGGCGCTCATCATCAGCGACGGTCATCCGGGACTCGCCAAGGCGATCGAACTGTGGCCCGCCAGCGGCGTGCAGCGCTGCACCGTCCACAAGCTGCGCAATCTCAAAACGCATTGTCCCACGCACGCGCACGCCGAGCTTGGCCGCGATTATCGTCGGATCATCCATGCCAAAGACGCCATGGCCGCGCGCAAGGCGTACGACGCCTTTGTCGTCAAGTGGCGGCGGCTGTGCCCGGCAGTCGCCAAGAGCCTCGACGAGGCGGGGCAGAAGTTGCCGACGTTTTGTCAATGGCCTCGCGCGATGTGGCGCTCGCTTCGGAGCACCAACACGATTGAGAACCTCAACCGCGAGTTCGAACGCCGCACCAAAACCCAGGCGTCGTTCTCAACAGAGGAGGCCGCGGTCACCCTGCTCTACGGCCTGGTGGCCTTCGGCCAGATCCGTTTCCGACGAGTTGATGGCTGGCGACATCTGAGCACCATCACTGAAACACACTGGAAACAGGTCGCGTAAACAACTACACTCCATGTCCGGAGAACGTCAGACCAATTTCCACGACACAAGGGACACATCCGGATTCGTGCCCACGGCAGGTGCCTGAGAGCCTGGACGAAACCTGTAACCCCTGCTGAGGAAAGAGCCCCGCAAAACTGAGCCAGCGGTTACAGCTGAGAGACAAGGCTTTGCCCCCCAAAGGGCCATTCGGTCCGGCCATTCTGCAACTAAATTGCAGCTAAATCGTTGCGCATCCTGGCGAAATTGGCTAACGCGGTGATCGAAAGGCGAAAGTCTAAGAACGCGTCACATCAGTAACTTACGTTTTCACCAGGTCTTCGGGCGATGGGCAGGCTCTTGCCCATAACCCGGAGGTCGTGGGTTCGAATCCCCTCGCTACCCGCGCGCGACCCCTCCAATGAGGTTGAACCGCCTCCGACACAAACCAATCACTGCCCCGTTTTGACACTCGGCGCGTTCTTATAGAAGGTCGTGGGATCCCACGGTTATGCTAGCGTGTTCGCCGTCGGAACGCGAGGTTCGGGATGGCCGGTTCGAAGAGCACCTCCAAGCTCTGGAGCTTCCCACCTCTGCTCCATTGACAGCGAGCCTGCCTCCTGCCCCACCAACTGAGGGGTACGCGGGGAGTAAGATCAAAGGCCCCATCGCCGCAATCTCTCATAGTGAAGCGAAGTGAGTTGAACTGTAGTTCCAGCCCACCCGCTGACCGGCGAATGTGAATCCGGCCATAACCGGGATGGTAGTAGTCGCCGGCGAGGGCGGTGGCGATGCGCTTGGGGACTCGCCCTGCCGGTTGGTTCGCGGCCTCTTGTTGGGCCATGAAGTCAGCTTTCATCCGCCGTATGATCTTGCGCCACCGCCGAGCCCAGCCAACAGCCTCCACCCCCAGAAGTCGATCGTAGATGGTAAAGGCCATGACCGCGGGCACCAAGGGAGGTGCTTCGATGTTCATGACAACGGCCAGACCAAGCTTACGGTCGGGCATGAAGGAGAGGAAGGATGTGTTGCCATCGGCCCCGCCCCCACCCCAATGATAGAAACACCGGTTACCCCGGTATGGTTGACAGATCCACCCCATCGCGTATGAAGCGTCCAGCAACTCCGGCTCGTTCAGGATCGGGGGGATCACAATTCCCGGACGATGCAGCTCAAGCAGTTGTGCAGCAGGCAGCACTCTCTGCCCGTCCAACTGCCCCTGATTGAGGTTCGCCAACAACCATCGGCACAGGTCATACGCAGAAGCGCGGATGCCCCCTGCAGGGTGATAGGCCTGGCCGACCGCGGCGCATAGGTTGTTGCCACACCCCCAGCCCTGGAGCCAAGGGACGGTTCCTCCCAAGCGCGCGGCGTGGCCAACCACATCACGCTTCGGATCCTGCCTCTCGCTGGAGAACCCAGTGTGGCGCATGCCTAGCGGGGTGAAGATCCGATTACGGACGAAGCGCTCCCACGAGGTCCCAGCCACGTGCTCCAGAACGGCTCCAGCCACAGCGTACATCAGGTTGCTGTACTGGAAGGCGGTCCGGAATCCTGCACTGGCCTGCAGATGGGGTATGCGCGAGAGCAAGGCAGCGCGCGGCTCTGGAGACGTCATCACAGCCAAGTCGTGGGCAGGCACGCCCGTGCGGTGCAGCAACAAATCCCGAATGGATGCGCACCGGCTGGCTACATCGTCGTGCAGGCGGAAACCTGGCACGATCTTGCAGAGCGGCTCGTCCCACTTCAGCCGCCCCTCCTCGACAAGCAGCGCTATCGCTGCCGCGGTGAAGGCCTTCGTGCATGAGCCGATGCCGAAACGGGTCTCTGCGGTAACTGGAATGCGGCGACGCAAATCTGCGACACCATAGCCCCGGGCCCACAGAACGTCACTGCCTTCAACGATTCCCACGGCCAGTCCGGGAATGCCCGAACCGGACATGTGGTAACGAAGGAACTGGCCGAGTCTGTGCAAACAGCCTGCTCGCGTTGTTGTCCCTCCGTTGCGACACTGCCCATTTCTGTGCATAAGTGACCTCTTGTTCGTGGCGAACGCCCATGGACAGTGCCGGTATTCTAAGCCAGCCCGAGAGCCGTGCCAACAAGTACCCACTGCACAGTTCACAACAGCCACAGCGTTCCCGCTGACGCGTAGAGCGCGGACACCATGAACAGCTCGGCGAAGTCCTCGTCGCAGAGCATGAGCAGGTAGTAGATAATAAGGCTTCGCCTTAGTGCTACCCGCACGTCCAGCGGCATTTTCTGGTGCCTGGGCCGCTATGATCGCCCGTGGGGCCCGACGCGGCCCATCTTCGGCACCGTGCGCTATATGTCGTCGGAGAATACGCGCCGCAAGGTCCGCTGCCGCCAA
>JAFGNI010000624.1 GCA_016927095.1 Anaerolineae bacterium
CTCGTAGTCTTGGTGCAGACCAGATTCATCGTCATTGATGAATACGCTGGCCGTGATGTGCATCGCATTTACAAGACACAGGCCTTCCTGCACCCCACTCTTACGCACGCACTCAGCAACCTTCGGCGTGATATTGATGAACGCCCTGCGCGTGGGCACATCGAACCAAAGTTCTTCTCTGCAACTCTTCATCGTTCGTCCTCCCTTGTCGGGTGAGCCTTCTTGCCTACAACCGCCGCGTCCACGCCTCACTCCCGTACTTCTCTCCCACCAGCGCCTCGACCCGCTGCCGCTCCCCCGTCGTGAGCGGGCTCGGCACCAGCGTCAGGTTGAGCGTCACACGAAAAGCCGCCACCACAGCATCCGCTACTTCCTCCCAGGTCGCCGTTCGACCCAACGCCTCCTGAAGCGTCATCGCTACAGCGCGCACCCGCGCCGGGCTCGGATGGGAGGTGAGGTACCGGCCAATATCCCCCATATCGCCGGTCAGGGGAAGCGACCCGTGCTGGAAGATGCCGCCACGCACCCGCATCTGCGAGTTGCCGACGACCTTGCGCCCCTCTACGGTCACCTCGTAGTCGGACGGGAGCTCGAAACAGACAGGGGTTCGCGCTGCACGAGAAGGGCGCTCGCCCGGCTCGCGACCGCTCGCGTCCGCCTCGGTGACACCCAAACCGTGCAGCGCCCGCACCAAGCCCTCGCTGATCCCGCGATAGCTCTCGGCGATGGAACCGGAGAGCCGGGGGTCATCGTGGCGCGCCGCCACGGCGTAGGTCAGCTCCTCGCGGTTGAGCACCGCGGTCCCCCCTGTCATCCGTCGCAACAGCGCGATGCCATCCCGCTGAAGCGCGCGCACGTCCGCGTCAGCATAGGGCTGCCCGCGCCCCAGTGTTAACGCCGGCGGGGACCACCCGTAGAGCCTGAGCGTTGGCGGCGCCTTACCCTCGGCGACGGCGCGCAGGATGGCTTCGTCGATCGCGAGGTTGAGCATCCCCGGCCGAGGCTGGGGCTCCAGGATCAGGCGCCACGTTGCCGGAGGATAGGCCATGGGCGGACACCAACCCCGTTCAGAGCTCGAACTTGTCTTTGCGCTCGGGAACGACGACCTGGCCATACCCGACGTCCCGCAGGCCCCCGGCCAGGGCTTCGGCAGGCTCGGGATCGCCGTGAACCACAAAGGCCGTGTGCACCGTGGAGGCGTGGGGAGCCGCCCAACTCAGCAGGTCCGAACGGTCGGCGTGCGCGCTGTACCCATAGAAGGTGTGGACCTCAGCACGCAGGGCGTATTCGTCCCCAAAGATCTTGATCGTCTTGGCGCGTTCTGCGATGCGGCGTCCTAGCGTATATGGCGCCTGCCAACCCGTGATGAGCACGGCATTCCGCGGATCCTCGACCGCGTGCAGAAGATGATGCTGGACGCGACCGGCCTCGGCCATGCCGGAAGCACTGATGACGATGATGGGATTGGCCGCGGTGTTGAGCGCTTTGGACTCCTCCACGCTGCGCGTGTATGTCAGGCGTGAGAAGCCAAAGGGGTCGCGGCCGCCGCTCTCGTGCAGGAAGTCACGCGTCTCGCTGTCATAGCACTCCGGATGCATGCGGAACGCCTCGGTCACATTCAGCGCGAGGGGGCTGTCCACGTAGATGGGAATCTCCGGAATGCGCTGCTCGTAAGTGAGCTGGTGAAGATGGTAGACAATCTCCTGCGTCCGGCCCACGGCAAAGGCCGGTATGATGATCCGCCCACCGCGCCCGGCCACCTCGTTGACCACCGCCGCCAGCTGGTCCTTGACTTCCTCAACATGGGGGTGTTCTCTGTCGCCGTAGGTCCCCTCGATCAACAGGTAGTCCGCTGGCGGCATAGGGGTGGGATCGCGGACGATGGGGAGATCCGGCTGGCCTAGATCCCCACTGAAGAGCAGCCGGACCCGCCGTCCGTGCTCCTTGGTCTCAAGCAGCACCATCGCCGACCCCAGGATATGCCCGGCATCGAGGAAGGTCACCCGAATACCGCGCGCGATCTGTGTCGGGCGGTTGTAACCCACGCCCACGAAGTACCGCAGCGAGCGCAGCGCATCCTCTTCGGTGTAGAGCGGCTCAACCGGCGATTCCCCCCTCCGCTCGCGCAGCTTGTTGACATAGGCCACATCGTACTCATGGATGCGTCCCGAGTCGGGAAGCATCGAGGCGCAGAGATCCCGCGTCGCGTGGGTCGCGTAGATGGGACCGTTGTAGCCCTGCTGCGTGAGGTTGGGCAGATTGCCCGAGTGATCGATGTGAGCGTGCGACAAGACGACGGCATCTAGCCGCCGGATGTCAAAAGGGAACGTGCGGTTGCGCTTGTAAGATTCGCCACGTCTGCCCTGGTAGAGCCCACACTCCAGCAGGATATGTTTGCGCGCCACGCGCACGAGATACATCGAGCCTGTGACCGTGCCGACCGCCCCCAGGAATCGGATGTCCAAGGTCCCTCCTCATGCCAACGGCCTTGTGAGCCTAGTAGTCAGGTAAGTCGGTTCGTAGTAACCGCTTCAGCGGTTCCGCAGCTGAGGCCGCGACGACACACCCTAACTACTAGGTTAACTGAGTACTAGTCAGTGACCAGTTGCAGGAGATCTGGCCCGTAGGTAGCTTGGCGCCACGGTCCGATGCCCGGCACCTCCAGCAGCGACGCCAGGTCATCAGGCGGGTTTGTAGCTAGTTCCCAGAGGACGGCATTGGGCAGGATCACGTCCGAATCCACACCGCGCGCGGCTGCTACGCCCTTGCGCCAAGCCTTGAGCGACTGATAGCGATCGACCACCTCATCGTCCGGACGTGGATTCTGCGGCGGATGAGGAGGCTCTGGCAGGTCATCGTCTCGGAGCGCCTGCAGGATGCCCGTGCCATATCGACGCACCAGCGCCGGGGAGAGACCTAGAGCCGCCATCTCTTCGTGATTGCGCGGCATCGTCTGAACCAGGCGCATGAGCCAGCGATTTGAGATGACTTTCATTGGCGGGCGATCCAATCTTTCGGCCATCTCTTCGCGCCACAGGTAGAGTTGGTAGAGCTTCTGCAGCTCATAATGGCGCAAGCGATGCGCCCCTTTGATGCGCCAGAAGTACTTCTGGTCGTCCTCGTCGGGCGGCACCTCGACGGTGTTCTCCAGATAGGCAAAGACCTCCTGAGCCTCTGGCCAACGCCCCGTCGCCTCGAGCTCCGCCTTCTGGATCTCCCGCAGCGGGAGCAGATAATGGCTGTCCATCCAGGCATAGGTCAGCGCTTGGGGATCGAGCGGACGGCGTCCCCAATTGTAGCGTTGCCACTTCTTATTGGGATGAACATCAAAGTGCGTCGCCAAGACATCGGCCAGCCCGACCTTGGGCCAGCCGAGAATCCGGGCTGCCCACATCGTATCGAAGATGTTGTGGGTCTCATATCCAAAATCCCGCCGCAGCACCATCAGATCGTAATCGGCCGCGTGAAAGAGCTTTTCGACATCCCGAGACGCCAAGAGCGGGGCCAAGGGGGAAAGGTCGTCCAACGCTAGCGGATCGATGAGATAGTCCGTGCCGGGAACCGAGAGCTGGATCAGACAGACCTGCTCACGGTAGGCGTAGAGGCTGTTCGACTCAGTATCAATGGCGATACGGTCCTGCAATGCCAGCGATGCGACCAATTGCGCCAGGGTCGCCTGCGAGTCCACCAGAACCGGAGTGTGAGGTCGATCGGAGGTGTTTCGAGTTTGATCACGTTGCATCATGCCGTTGTCCAAGTTCCTATATCTCTTCGTGACGGTAGTGGGATCCCATCTATGACAGATCGGTGCTTGGGTTTCATCAAACGAGACTTCGTAGACTGCCCTTGCACCGGCCCAGGGCATTATCCTATTCAGGTCTCAGATGTCAACCCAGCGCAATGGTCAAGGTGCGCGCATCTAGTGGTCAGCAAAGTTGGTTCGTAGTAACCGCTTTAGCGGTTCCGCGGCTGAGGCCGCGACGACAGACCTCAACTATCAGGGTAATCGCCAAGATACAATCGCCCTAATCGCCCCACAGGACCTACCCCGGCTTCTCATCCACGTGCGCAGCCACCTCGCCATCGCGGAACTGGAGCCAAAGCGGCAGGCCCGCCGTGGCCTGACGGGAGGACGTCAGGATGTCCCCCGTGTCACGAGCGCGAACGATCGCGTAGCCCCTTGTGAGCACGGCGTCCGGGCTCAAGGCCCCCAGCTTGCCCCTCAGCCCGAGCAACCGCTCTCTTGCCATCTCTAGGCGGTGCGCCATCGCCGCATCCAGCCGCTGCGTCAGATCATCGACCCGCTGGCGACCGTTCTCAATGCGGGCCATGGGCGATAGGTGCCGCAGCGCCTGCTGCAGGACCCACAGCCGCTCGCGGCGCTTAGTCAGCTGCGCGTCCATCGCCCGCTCAAGCCTGGACTGAGCCTGTGAGAGGCCGGCGAGAAGCTCTCCCAGCTCTGGCGTCGCCACCTCGGCTGCAGCCGAGGGTGTCGACGCTCGCCGGTCCGCGACGAAATCGGCCAAGCTGAAGTCAGTCTCGTGACCCACGCCGGACACGACCGGCAGCCGCGAGCTCGCCACCGCCCGGGCGACCCGCTCATCGTTGAAAGCCCAGAGATCCTCCAGCGATCCGCCGCCCCGCACGAGCAGGATCACGTCGACATCGTCGCGCGCGTTCAGGCGGTCGAGCGCCGCCACGATCTGTGGGGGCGCCGCATCGCCCTGAACCAGGGTCGGGGAGAGCAAAACGCGCACGATCGGATACCGCCGCCCCAGGACATTGAGCACGTCGCGCAGCGCCGCCGCCGTCGGGGAGGTCACGACGCCGATGGTGGTCGGGAAGGCCGGCAGCGGACGCTTGCGCGCCTCATCAAAGAGGCCCTCAGCTTGCAGCTGCGCCTTCAGGCGCTCGTATTCCTGGTAGAGGGAGCCCTGGCCCGCGGGCCGGATCCGATCGATGTAGAACTGGTAACGACCGCCCTGTTCGTAGACGCCAATACGGCCATGCGCCTGCACCTGGTCGCCGGTGCTTGGCACATAGCTAAGGACTTGGGCCTGGCTTCGCCAGATGACGGCACCGATCTGAGAGCCGGCATCTTTCAGCGTGAGGTAGATATGCCCCGACGAGGCGCGGGAGAAATTCGAGACCTCACCCTCAATCCACAGATCCTGCAGGACGGGCTCCTGCTCGATAGCTCCGCGGATGCGGTTGGTGACCTCGCTGACGCTCAGCGGGCGACTGGACTCCGAGAAGAGGTTGAGTTGATCCCACATAGCCCCTCACAACACCAGGCGCAGGGTGATCAGGAGCTGGATTCCACCCCCTACGGCTAGCAAGATCAGCGCCGTGCCGGCGGGCATGGACAGCAGCCGCAGCCCCCCGAACAGGCCAACGATGTAGACCGTGGCCCCTAAGATGAACAAGATCCGCTCCCAGGATTCCAGACGGACGCGATGCCTGGATCGCGACGAGCCTCTACGGGTCATCCAGCCTCTCCTCCCTCCCACCAAGTTGCCCCCCATCTTACTGCACGAACCCCATTCGGCAAAGCCCTCTCCCTTCTCCCTTCTCCCTTCTCCCCTTTCACCTATCCCTTATCTCCAGCTCCTATGCTATAATCCCAGACACACTCAACAGAACGGAACCCGGCTATGCAAGTCATTCTCACGCACGAAAACGCTGACTTCGATGCGATCGCGAGTTTGCTTGCCGCGCACAAGCTGTACCCCAACGCCAAGCCGGTGCTGCCCCACCGCGTGAACCGGAATATCCTAGCCTTCCTTGCGCTCTACGGCCCGGGCTTCCCCTTTGTCAACCCCGATGACCTCCCACGGGGGCAGCACGTACAGCGTGTGATCCTTGTCGACACGCCAAAGCTGACCTTTGTGCGCGGGATGGGCAAGGAGATCGACCAGGTCACCGTCATCGACCATCACCCCCCGCCGGAGAACCGCCCACCCGGATGGACCTTCCAGTCGGAGATCATCGGGGCCACAACGACCTTGCTCGTCGAGGCCATATCGACCCGCCTCATCCCCGTCTCGCCCGCCGAGGCAACCTTGATGTTAGCCGGCATCTACGAGGACACCGGAAACTTGACCTATATCTCGACCACGCCGCGCGACCTGCGCGCTGCCGCGTGGCTAATTGACCAGGGCGCCGACCTGGAGGTGGCGACGCAGTTCATGGACCACCCCTTGACGGCGGCACAGCAGGCGATCTTCAACGGCCTGCGCGAGAACGCCGAGACCCTGGAGATCGATGGCCATCCCATGGTGCTCAGTTGGGCCGTCTCGCCCCCGGATACCGAGGAGGAGATCTCGACGTTGGCCCACAAGATGCGGGACCTCCTGGAGCCCAGCGCGCTCTTCGTCGCGGTCCAGATCGGTGAGAACACGCAGCTCGTCGCGCGCAGTGCCACCGACGACATCAACGTCGGCGAGGTCGCAACCCACTTCGGCGGAGGCGGGCACGACCGCGCGGCAGCTGCGCTGATCCACGATCGCACCGCACGGTCGGTCGTCGATGAGCTGCACGAGATACTGCCCACCTACGTCCACCCGCGGATCAAGGTGAGGGACCTGATGTCCTACGGTGTCCGCACTGTAGGACCGGAAGCGGCGATCAAGGCCGTGTCCGACCAGATGCTGCGTACCGGCCACGAGGGATTTCCCGTTGTCGACGCTGACAACCGCCTTCTGGGCCTCGTGACGCGCAACGCCGTGGACAAAGCGATGCAACACGGGCTGAGCCGCTATCCCGTACGCCGGATCCTCCAGCCCGGCACGGTGACCGTGTCGCCCCAGGATTCCATGGAGCACGTGCGCGACCTGATGATCCAGACCGGCTGGGGCCAGATCCCCGTCGCCGAGAACGACCGCGTCGTCGGCGTGGTCACACGGACGGACATGATCCGCCTGCAACCCTCCTCGCAGACGGCCGAGCGCCAGAAGATCGCCCACCTGATGGAGGAGGCCATCCCCGGGCCCCTGCTTGCCCTGATCCACGAGATCGGCTTGCGGGCTGCGGACGAGGGCTTTGCCGTCTACTTCGTCGGAGGCTTGGTGCGGGATCTGCTGCTCGGTCAAGGCATCTTTGATGTCGACCTTGTCGTCGAAGGCGACGCGATCGAGCTGGGTCGCGCGATGGCGATGTCGTACGGCGGTGAGATTCGCAGTCACAGACGATTCGGCACGGCAAAGTGGTTGTTGCCGGAGAACATCTGGGCACTGGTGCGCGCTCAGAAGGCCGGCGACGACGACTGGCGCGCGAGTGAGTCGCTCAGTGGCCGCCAGTTCGACGCCGCAGACTTCCCCGACTTCATCGATCTGGTCACGGCGCGTACCGAGTTCTATGAGCACCCGACCGCCCTCCCGATGGTTTCCCGAAGCTCCATCAAACAGGACCTCCATCGCCGCGACTTCACCATCAACACCCTGGCAGTGCGGCTAGACCCCCAGCGATGGGGCGAGCTGCTCGACTTCTACGGTGGTCGTGCCGATCTGGAAGCAGGGATCATCCGTGTGCTTCACAGCCTGAGCTTCGTCGATGACCCTACCCGCATCTTGAGAGCAGCCCGTTTCGAGGTACGGCTGGGGTTCAAGATCGAGCAACGCAGCGAGGCCCTGATCGCAGAGGCGCTGCCGCTGCTGGATCGGGTCGCGGGCGAGCGCATCCGGCACGAGATGGACCTCATCTTCGAGGAAGCTGCGCCGGAGGCTGTGCTGCAGCGCCTACAGGCAGTCGGGGCACTCCAGCATATCCATCCCGGCCTCCGCTGTGATGCGTGGCTGAGCGAGCGGTACCGCCGGCTCTCCCAAGCGTTTGTCCCTGCAGATTGGGGCCTGGCGGAGGAGGATCGTCTGCAGTTCTACTGGGCGATTCTGCTTTACCGCCTCGACGACAAGGCCTCCGAGGAGGTCAGGATACGCCTGAGCCTGTCCCACCACTTCAGAGATCTGCATCGCGCCCAGAGCGCCGTCGAGGGGCTCGTACGGGAGCTCGCCGATGCTGACCGTGTCAGCACCATCGCCGCGCAGCTGGACGCCGTGAGTGCGGAGAGCCTGGCGCTGATGTGGCTCGTCTCGGACGAAGAAGAGGCGCGTAGGACGCTGCAGCGCTATAGCCGGGAGTGGCGGGAGGTGGAACCACTTCTCAACGGCAACGACTTGAAGCGCCTCGGCTACAGACCCGGTCCAGTTTACCGTGATATTCTCGCGTCGCTCAAGCGCGCCCGTCTCGACGGCTACGTCAGCGATCGCGAGAATGAGATCGCCTGGGTCACCGAGCACTTTGAACCCGAGACCGGGCACTGTCGCCCCTAACTGGAGCAACTATGACCCCCTTGTTCTATCCGTCCTACCAAGCCCTGCAGTTGGCGGACCAGATTCTGGAGGCCATAGCTGAGCACGTGCCCGGTTACCAAGGCCGTCTTGGCGCCTACTGGTATTGGCGCCTGCAGGGCGGCATCCTGGTCACGTTCAAGCTGGGCTTCAGAGTCACCGAGCAACGTTGGGACGTGCTGCACTCAGAAGCGGTCACCCCACAGGTGGGCCTCTTCAGCGCTGCCGAGTTCCCCTTCGCGATGTACGGTACCCTGCGCGAGTCCCCGCCCTTCATCCACGATCTCGAGGGCGACGCGGAGTGGTCCAACCGCCTCTATTTCCAGATGGGGCATCTGATCGACGATGCATGCCGCTGGATGGAGACCCTCTTGGCAACGGTTTTGGATCCCCAGATCCGCACACCCAGCTCCTTCCCGGCGTTGACGCCGCTCGAGCGTGATCTCGTCGTCTACGCCGTCAATGAACTGGAGGGGCACTTCACCATCAAAGCACTTCACGAAGCCTTTGGCGACGAGGTCTCATATAGCGCTCTCTCCCGCCTCGCCCATGCCTGGACGGACATCGGTCTGCTGACCGAGCGACCGCGGCGGGTCACCATTGCGCTCCGGGCATTGGTCGAGCAGAGCGAGTAGCTATCCGGCGCCACCCAGATAGGCAGGGCAATCGCATCTTGGCGATGGAAGATCGTGAGTGAACTAGATGCATGCGCCCTGCCCAGATAGGTTTCCTCGCGCACCATTCCGTGATAGACTGTTAGCGGTGGACCTCGGGTGATGCCCAGTCTGTGCAGTGACGGCAGACGCAGGCCCAGGGTCTTGAGGACGCACCGACCTATACGGCACGACCACGCTGTCCCCCACTGACAGCCGTGGCCCATGAGCCAGCGAAACCAATTGGAGGACAAGAATGCCAAAGACGGACCTCGACCAACGTAGCATCAACGCATTGCGCGTACTCGCGATGGACGCCGTCCAAAAAGCAAACTCGGGACACCCCGGGATGCCGATGGGGATGGCTGACGTCGCCTATGTACTTTGGACGCGCCACCTGAAGCACAATCCCAAGGATCCTCTGTGGCCCAACCGGGATCGCTTCGTCCTTTCCGCAGGCCATGGTTCGATGTTGCTCTACAGCCTGCTTTACCTGACCGGCTACCCATTGTCGCTGGAGGATCTCCAGCAATTCCGGCAGTGGGGCAGCAAGACCGCAGGCCACCCCGAGTATGAGGCAGAGCTCGGCATTGAGACCACAACGGGACCGCTGGGGCAGGGCTTCGGCACCGGGGTAGGCATGGCAGTTGCGGCCAAGCACATGGCCGCGCGCTTTAACCGCGAGGGCTATCCGCTCTTCGACCATTGGATCTACGCCATCGTCTCAGATGGCGATCTGATGGAGGGGATCAGCCAGGAAGCTGCCTCCCTCGCCGGTCATCTGGGTCTCGACAACATCATTTATCTCTATGATGACAACGACATCTCCATTGAGGGTTCCACCAACCTGACCTTCACCGAGGACGTACCTGCTCGCCTCCGGGCTTGCGGCTGGCACGTCCAGCAGATCGATGGCCACGACATCGATGCCGTCGACGCCGCTATCCGTGCCGCCAAGGCCGCCAAGGGACAGCCGCATCTGATCGTCTGCCGCACGCACATCGCCTATGGTAGCCCCAATATGCGCGACAGCGCCGAGGCTCACGGGGCGCCCCTAGGCGAGAGCGAGATCATAGCAACGAAAGAAGCCCTGGGCTGGCCGTCGATGGAGCCCTTCTACGTGCCCGACGATGTCGTCGCGCACTACCGCCTGGCCATACCGCAGGGCGAGCGCGCCGAGGCCATCTGGCAGGATAGACTCACGAACTACGGGCAAGCTCATCCAGAGACCGCCAAGGAGCTCGCGCGCATACTGGCGGGCAGGCTACCACAGAACTGGGAGATGGCGCTGCCCGTTTTCAAGCCTGAAAGCGGCCCCATCGCGACCCGTGCGGCGTCCGGGAAGATCCTGCAGGGGCTGGCACCGGTCATTCCGGAGCTGGTGGGAGGATCGGCCGACCTATCACCGTCAACGAACACCTACATCAGCGGCTTCGGCGACTTCCAGCGAGACACGCCGGAGGGTCGCAACTTCCACTTCGGCGTCCGAGAGCATGGCATGGGCGCCGTACTCAACGGTATGGCCCTCTACGGCGGCCTACGGCCTTACGGTGGCACGTTCCTGGTCTTCTCGGATTACATGCGTCCTTCGGTGCGGCTGGCCGCGCTGATGGGCCTGCCGGTAATCTACGTATGGACCCATGACTCGGTCTTCCTGGGCGAGGACGGGCCGACCCACCAGCCCGTCGAGCACGTCATGTCCTTGCGGCTGATGCCCAATATGACCGTCATCCGGCCCGCTGACGCCAACGAGACAATCGCCGCGTGGAAAGCCGCGCTGGAACACAGAGACGGTCCCGTGGGCCTCATCCTGACCCGGCAGAAGCTCCCCATCTTGGCCGAGACGGCCGCCCGGGCGCGCGAAGGAGTCCCCAGGGGCGCCTACGTCCTGAGTGATTCTCCCTTGGACCGCATCGATATCATCCTGCTAGCGAGCGGCTCCGAGGTCGCCGACGTCCTGCAGGCGCAGAAGCTGCTGGCAGAGAAACAGATCGGCGCGCGCGTCGTGAGTATGCCCTCCTGGAGTCTCTTTGACGCGCAGCCTCTCTTCTACAAGCTGAGCGTGTTGCCCACCGACGTCATCAAGCGGCTCGCCGTTGAGGCGGGGACGCCCATCGGCTGGGAACGCTACGTGGGCAGCTATGGGGCAGTCATCGGCATCAACCGCTTCGGTGCGTCCTCCCCCTATCAGCGCATCAAGCAGGAGTTTGGCTTCACGGCTGAGCGGATCGCCGAACGGGCCCAGCAATTGATGACGGAGTAACCCTTGGGCCAAGAGCTGGGTCGAGCGTGGGCAAACCTGAAACTGAGGTTTGCCCACGTGATGTCTGAGGCTGGCCCACCTGACCCAGCCCCAGCTGAACCACGTCACGGTCAGACATCAGGGCGCCCGGCGGCACCTCGATCCTGGCGCTCACTGACAGCGCTCGATGCGGTCGTCTGGCTCGCCACTTTCCTCATCTACGCTGCTACCACGGCGCGCGACATCCTGGCGGCCGACAGTGGGGAGTTTCAACTGGTTGCAGTCGGATGGGGTATCGGTCACCCACCCGGGTATCCCCTGTACACCGTCCTCAGCGCTCTCTGGGTCCGGCTCCTACCGTTGGGAACCGTGCCGTTTCGTGCCAATCTCCTCAGCGCTGCGCTTGCTGCTACCACGCTTGTGCTCTGCCTGAAGACGGTGAGAGCGTGGGGAGAAGCCCTCGGCATACCGGCTGAACGCAGCACAGTCGGAGCCCTGATCACAGCGCTGGCGTTGGGATCTGCAGCCACCTTCTGGGCCCAGGCCACCACCGCCAACATCCGTATGCCCACCGTCCTCTTCACCGCTTGGGGCTATCTGGCTCTGGCGCAATTTCACGCAGCTCGCAGCCACGCGGGCAACAACCACCACAGACGCAGCCGGCAGGACAGAGCGCTGCTGAGCCTCGGGATCGTCACCGGTCTGGGCATCGGTCACCACCCCTCGCTCGCCTTCGTCGCTGTGGGCTGGGCCTTGACCCTGCTCTTGCTCCAGCCCAGCTTGGTCCTGTCGCCATCGAAATGGCTGCGCCCAGCAGCCTTCGCCATTGTGGCCTGGTTGGTGCCCCAGCTCTACCTCCCACTGCGAGGCAGCGTGGCGGCGGCACCGCTCTCCCCCGGCGACCTGGCCACCTGGCAGGGATTCTGGGATCACGTCCTGGCGCGGGGTTTTGGTGGCGATATGTTCGCCTTCTCCACCGCACGGGATCTCGCACTCCGTCTTCCGCTCATGCCCAGCCTCTTCCGGATGCAGTTCCCGGCGATCATCTTGGTGGCTATGGTTGTCGCCTGGCTCCTCATTCTGGCGCGCGACCGGCGGATCGCCGTTGCGCTGGTCGTCCCGTGGGCTATCCAAAGCTTCGTCACGATCACCTACCGTGCCCCCCAGACCATCGAGTACCTAATGCCTGCCTACGTGCCCATGGCCCTCGCCTTGGGCCTGGGCCTCGCCGCATCGTTACGGTCGAACGCCGGCCGAGCTGCACTGTTCAACGGGCGCGGCGCAGCCACCATGCTGACTGCCCTCATCGCCCTGATCCTTGCCGCTCAACTGCCGGGCCACCTTCGCGACTTCGCCCACCTCGCCGCCGACACCTCAATCCGCGACTATGTTGAACCCATCCTCACCGCAGCCCCTGACGACGCGCTGATTCTGGCCGACTGGCGATGGGCGACCCCCCTGTGGGTCCTGCAGCAGACGGAGAACCTCAACCCAGCCGCCGACATCGTCTATGTCACGCCGGAAGAGGACATGGAGTATGAGTCGGTCTGGCGCCAAAGAGCCACGGACGCCGGCAATCGCCCGCTCTTCGTCACGCACGCCTATTCGTGGGAGGAATGGGCCACAGCGCCCGTCGGCGGCGGCCTACGGCTGTACAGACCGCCACTGCAGGCACTGCCACCTGAGCTCGACTTCGCGCCCCTTCAGGCTGACCTGGGTCCGGTCCGTCTCCTAGGCGCCCGGTGGCGCGGGGAGGTCCGCCCCGGTGGCACCATTGAGCTGCAGCTTGCCTGGCAGCAGCGATCACCCACCGGCGACAGCCCTCAGGACCTGGCGCCCTCTTTCGCCACGCGGCTGTGGGACAGTGACGACAACGTCCTGTCCGCCGCGGATCGGGCGTTGGGCAATGAGTTCACTGCAGGCGGGGTTCGCTTCACCCGGCTGACACACCAGATGCCGATCGATCGCTGTGCCCCGGTCGTCTACCCAACCGTGGGCGTCTACACAGTGGCGGATACCGGCTTTCAGGACCTGGGGTCTGTCTCCCTTCCCGAGATAGCCGCGACCTGCGAGTATCCGGCCTTGCCGGCCCGGCGCCTCTGGCCCGGGTTGGCCTGGCCCGGTGGGCCGTTGCTGCAGGGCATCGATTACGACGCGCCCGCTGGCGGCACGACGATGGCCTACCTCCATTGGTGTGGGCCTGGGGAGGCGCTTACCATCCGGACGCCGGCTGCTGAAGCTACCGTCGAGCCCCTCACCCTGGGGATATGCCAGACGACAGCCATAGCGCTGGTGGCCCCGGGGGAGCGCGAGCTCGAATTGACACGCGCGGATGGGACGCCGGTCACGCTTCTCGTGCTCCCACTTCCCCAGCCGCGAGAGGATGAGCGCTATCTACCTTTTGGTGACGAGATGGTGCTTGTGGACGATGAGCTCGAGCAGTTGAGGGGGCCTGCAACCTCTGGTATCACGCTGCTGACGCTGCGATGGCTCGCGGCGCGTCCACTGGTGACAGACTACGCCGTGAGCGCGCGCTTGCAGGATGCAGAGGGGCGGTGGTTGGGTGCGCACGATATCCAGCCGGGTCTCGGTGCCATCCCCACGCTCAAGTGGGTCGTGCGCGACCGGGTGATCCGCGATCCCCATCCCGTCGCGGGCGTGGCGACCGCATCCGCCTACTACTCGGTCGTTGTCTATGACCGCTTCCGGCTCACCCCCTTGAGGTCGGTCTACGGCGACGAGCCGCGCTATCAATTGCCGTAGTTCCCTGTGCGTGATAGAATCGGGGCAGTGAGCCATAACCGCGGGGGCAAGACAATGGACACACACGCGCTACCGCCCAAAGCCACCAAAGCAGAGGCCGATGTCCTGATCAGCCCAACTCAAGCGCGCGCCTACACTTGGGCCAGCTGGCTGTTGTCCCTGGTGACGGGCGGCCTCCTACTCGCGCTGATGGCTGCCGCCTTCCGTGGCCTGACCGTCGAGCACCCGGTGTCATTGATCATCACCCTCTCGGTGCTTGTGATCTCCCATGTGGCCATACGATACGGTCTGTCTGCGTTGAGAGGATACCGGGCACAGCGATCCCCCCTGACGCAGCGGGCAACAGCGACCATTGCTGCTATGCGGCGTGCCGGCGACAATGACATGGCATGCAGCGCCCTCATCGACGTCTTCTGCGATGAGATCGCTGAGACACTCCAGCCAAGCACCATCGATCGCGCCGTCTACGATCCGCGCAGCGACGGATACCTCATCACCAGGGAAGAGGGGGTTCTACACCCAACTCACCCCCACGTCGTGTGGATCAGCCAACGCCCGGATGCCGTTCCCCTCCGCCTCCAGGGCGACCGGTCCCGGCCCGCTATGGAGCGCGAGCTATGGCAACGAGGGTACCGGATCTTGATTCCCTTGGGGAAGTCAGGCTGGATTGTCCTGGGCGCACCTCAGGACCGGGATGAGTATTCCAGGGATCAGCTGGCCTACTTGGAGGCTGTAAGCCATAGGGCATCGCAGATCCTGCAGCGCACAACGCTCGCCGAGATCCAGGAACAGCGCAGCGAGGAGCTGCAGGTCCTGTATTGGATCGCGCAGGCGGTCAACTTCAGCACCGACGTGGACACGCTGTTGGAGTTGGTCTACACGCAGCTCAAGCGCGTCATGCGGTTGCCCAACTTCTACATCGCCCTCCTCGATCCCGATCGCGATGAGCTTTCCTTCGCTTTCTACATCGAGAACGACGAGCGCGTCTACCCGACGTTCACCTGGCCCGCCCACCCCAGTCTCACCGGCGTCCTTCTGGAAAACAACATGACGATCCGGACCGATGACTACACCGAGACGTGCCGGCAACGCGGCCTGGAGCCCAAGGGCCCCATCATCCCCAAGGCGTGGATGGGTACAGCGCTCTCCGCCGGCAGCCGCAGCATCGGTGTGATGGTCGCCTCTACCACCTCCACAGCCGTTCAATTCACCAAGACGGAGGAGAACCTTTTCGTCACGGCGGGTGCCTACACCGCGGCGATTCTTGAGCGCCGCGCCCTCTACGAGCGCCTGGAATCCCGGGCCCGGCAGTTGACAACGCTGAATGCCATTGGCAACCTCTTGGCCTCGAGTCTCGATCTGGACGAAGTGCTGGACCTGGTTGTCAGGAACGCCGCGGAGCTCCTCAACTCCGAGGCCGGCTCGCTGCTGCTCCTGGATGAGGACACCGGCGATCTGGTCTTCCGCATTTCCAGCGGGCCGGCCGGGGCACAATTGGTCGGGATGCACATGCCCGCGGGCAAGGGCATCGCCGGCGCGGCCTTCTCCGAGAACCGCCCCATTATCAGCCAGCACACCAGCCAGGACAGCCGTTGGTATCCGGAGTTTGACAAACAAGCGCAGTTCGTCACCGAATCTGTGATTGCGGTTCCGCTCAACGCCCGCGGGCGCACAATTGGTGTGCTCGAGGTCGTGAACCGCAAAGGAGCCCGGAACTTCACCACCGAGGACAGCGAGCTTCTGCTCTCCTTTGGCGCCCAAGCTGCCATCACGATTGAGAATGCGCGGCTGTTTACCACCACGGACAAAGCCCTCCAGGCTCGCGTGCTGGAGCTGACAACGCTGCAGTTCATCGACCGCCAGCTCAACGCGACCCTGGACTACGGCATCGTGATGCAGCATACGCTCGAGTGGGCGCTGCACATCACCGGCGCCTCGATCGGGATTGTTGCCGCACTGCAACAGGATGACGGGGGACGCCGTGGGTTGCGTTTCCTGGCCCACCAGGGCTATGACGACGCCGATATGCGCAAGTACCATGACGGTGAGCTCTGGCCCCTGGAGCGCGGCCGGATCGGACACACCGTGACACTGGGGGAGACGACGCTGGTCACGCGCAGCGGCTCGGAGCACCAGGACGAACTGGAACCCGGCATGGCGGCACAGCTGACGGTGCCGATCAAGCGCGAGGCACGGGTCATCGGCGCCATCGTCCTGGAGTCCACGGAGGAAAAGAGTTTCAGTGACGACCACGTCGCCTTCGTCGAGCGCCTGGCCGACCACGCCGCGATCGCGATAGACAACTCACGCCTCTTCGAGCAGGTCCAGAGCGCGAACGCTGCCAAAACCGAGTTCGTCTCCTTCGTGTCTCACGAGCTCAAGCAACCGATGACCAGCATCAAGGGTTACTCCGACCTGCTGATGCAGGGCGTGGGCGGCGAGCTCACCGCTATGCAGCGCCAGTTTGTGACGGTGGTCCGGAACAACGTGGCGCGCATGGACCGGCTCGTGCAAGACTTGCTGGATATGTCGCGGATTGAGGCGGGACGGCTCCAACTGACGATGGGCGCGGTTGTACCGGCAGAGATCGTCGCGGAGGCCACCCAGGCCTTCAAACAGGAGATCGCCGAGAAGAAACAGGTGCTGGAGCTGGTGGTCCAGCCCGATCTGCCAACCGTCACCGGAGACCGGGGGCGTCTCATCCAGGTGCTCACCAACCTGATCAGCAATGCAAGCAAGTACACGCCCGAGGGCGGCGCCATCACGGTGC
>JAFGNI010000100.1 GCA_016927095.1 Anaerolineae bacterium
GAGGAATCTCAGCCTGTCTTGCGGGCGAGATCATCTATAATAGATGTAGAGTCTTGCCAGGAGGAGTCTGTCCGTGTCCCGTCGGTCTGCTCGATTGAGCTTTGCCCTACTTGTCATCTCTGTGGGTCTGTGGGGCTGCACCCCCTCTCCGGCGTTGTCGCCGTCTGCGCTGCCGACGTCGGTGCCTAGGCCTGTGTCCCCTGTGGCGACGCCGCCATCGGATGCTCAACCGCTGTCCGCCGGGGTTGATCTTCAGCCAGGACACGTCGTCTTCAGCGAGCTGGTGCCCGGGATTCCAGGCGACAACAACTTCGAGTTCGTTGAGCTCTACAACGCCGGCACGACGCCTGTGGATCTGAGGGGCTGGTCGGTCTGGTATCAACTCAGCGATGCCCAGGAACCGGAGCGGATCTACCGGTGGTCGCAGACGACAGACATCCCCGGTTATGGGCATGTCCTGCTTGTACGGGAGAAGGCTGACCTCGGGGTGATGCCCGATGGGGTCTACGATACGCCCCTCTTTGAGCAGTGGGGCGGACTGCAATTGCGCGACGCCGAGGACGCTGTGGTCGACGTCCTGGGCTGGGGGAGGGCGCCGGCAGCATTCTATGAGAGTGCTCCTGCACCCACGCCCGCCGGTGGGGCCAGTTTGGAGCGCGCGCCTGGTGGTGCCGAGGGTAACGGCAGCGACACGGACCAAAATGGGACAGACTTCGTCCTCCGCCCCGATCCGTTGCCACAGAACAGCGGCATGGCGATAGCGCCGTTGCCAGACCAGCGACTGGCGATCTCGGCTGTCGCTCTGGATGCTGTAAGGCCTGGGACCGACTTCGAAGTGGCCATCACGGTCGAGAACCTCACCGGGCAGGATCTGGTGGATCTTCAGGTTGAAGTGCCGTTGCCGGAGAACGTGACGCTGGCTGCGATCGATGATGCCCTCGTGACCGAGGGTGACATGGACGAGGTAACGGCGGAGACAACCGCGAGGTGGACGATTCCGTCGCTGGCGGCTGGTGCGGCGCAGGCGCGGGTGCTGACGGTGCACAGCCCATGGCAGTACGGCACAGTGATCTTCAAGAGCTACAGCGTGTCAGCGCCAGATTGGCCCGTGGCAGCCTATGGCCCGCTGCTGTCCGTGGAGATCGCGGGTGGTGCGATCCCCATTGCCACCGCGCGCACCCTGGTGGGGCAGGCGGTGACGGTAGAAGGTGTGGCGACGATGTACACCGGTGGGTTTTACGCGGGCAGCACCGGCGCCAAGTTCTACGTGCAGGATGAGACGGGTGGCATCCAAGTTTACTGCCCGGGCGGTCAGGGCGAGGTCAGTGTCCGGATGGGCGACCGTGTGCAGGTGTCTGGTCAGATCGAGGCTTACCGCGACGCGCTGGAGCTTGTTCCGGCGACCTACCCCAACGATGTGACGATCCTGGCGGAGGGCGCCGAGCCTGAGCCTGTGACTGTTCCGATTGCGGACGCGATCAGTGGCGAGGCCCTGCTCGGAAGCCTGATTCGGGTCGAGGGCACCGTGGGGCGCTTCGAGGAGTTCAGCTACAGCTACGAGGTTGATCTGCTCGGGCCTGAGGGCGACCAGATGCTGGTCTACATCGACAAAGACACGAGGATGGTCCCTGAGTTCCTGGAGGTGGGCCAGACCTATCGTGTGACCGGCATCAATGAGGTGTACGATGGCACGCGGCAGCTCCAGCCGCGGGTGGTGAAGGATTTCACCCGGATCTATCCACCCGAACTGATGCTGAGCTTGGTTGCGCAGAACAGCGTGGCACCGGGTGGCTCGGTGACCTACACGCTGACTGCCGCCAACTACACAGACGCGCCGCTGACCGATGTTGTGGTCACGGCGCAGCCACCGCTCGGCAGCGTGACCGTAGTATCGGCGTCGAATGGGCCTCAGGAACGCGGAGATGGATCGCTGGTATGGACGCTCCCTCAACTGGCCGCGGAAGGCGGCGCGGCGACCATGACGTACACGGTGCAAGTGAGGGACGGCGTGACCGCCGGCAGCTTCACAGCTACGGCGCGCGCCGTGGCGGCGGAGTGGCCCGAGCCAGTGGTGACCGAACCGTGGCGCACCTTCGTGGGGAGCGGCGTGCCGGTCTGGGCAATCCAAGGTGATAGCGCCCGGTCGCCATTCGCCTTGAGCGAGGCCACGACGATGGGCGTCGTGACGGGCGTCTTCCCGGAGGAGGGCGGATTCTGGATTCAGTCGCTGCAGCCGGATGGCAATGCCTTGACCTCGGAGGGGCTCTTCGTCGATACCGGATCCTTGGACGTGGCCCTGGCGGTGGGCGACCGCGTGGAAGTGCGGGGGAAGGTGCGAGAACGCTCCGGGCAGACGCTCTTGCAGGTCGGGGCTCTGGAAGCGATCCACGTCATCACGGGTCCCTTTGCGCTTCCCCAGCCCGTCCTTCTGGCCCCACCGCGGGATGAGGCGGCTTCCAGAGCCTACTACGAGGCCCTGGAGGGGATGTCGGTCGCGCTGCGGACACCCGCAGTCGCGGTCGGGCCCACCAATCAATACGGTGAGACGCCCTTGGTGGATCCGGGTTGGGGCATCCAGCGGGTGATGCGCGGGGAGCCGAAGGGGATGCTGATCTTCGCCGATGATGGCTCCGCGGTGACCCATCTGGACCGCTCCACGCTGCCCTACGCGGCAAAAACCGGCGACCGCGTGGGTGGGCTGGTGGGACCGCTGGCCTACACCTATGAGAACTACAAGATCCAGCCGGTGATCACTCCCACGGTCATCAGCGAACCCGTGACGCTGCCGGCGTTGATGCCAGCAGGGCCTGGCAGCTTCAGCATCGCGACCTTCAACGTGGAGAACTTCTTCGATGTGGTGGATCCGCATCCCTCGGATCCGCCGCGGCCTGGGATCCGCGAGTACGTGACGCAGGTCGAGAAGGCCGCAGCGACACTGGAGGCTATGGGGGCACCGGCGATAGTGGGGTTCCAGGAGGTGGAGAACATCGGCGTCCTGGAGGACATCGCCGAGCACCCGGCACTGGCTGCCTACGGCTATCTGCCGGTGCTGGTCGAGGGCTTCGACTCGCGGGGCATTGACGTGGGCTATCTGGTCCGAGGCGATCAGGCGACGCTGCACGGGGTTAGCCAGCACCCGGCGCCGGAGGGCCTGACCAGCCGGCCGCCGTTGATGATCACCGTGACGGTGCATCTTGATAGCGGTGACCAGACCGTCGTCGTGCTCAACAACCACTTCCTCTCGATGTCGGGCGGCGAGCTGGCAACGGAGCCGCGGCGGGTTGCACAAGCCGCGTGGAACGCCACGCTGGTGCACGGGGTACTGGCTGCGGATCCTGATGCGTACGTTGTGGTATTGGGTGACCTCAACTCCTTCTATGACTCGCCGCCGCTGGATGTGTTGCGTGAGGCTGGCCTGTCGCACGTCTACGATGCCGTTGGACCGGACCTGCCCTACACCTACATCTACCAAGGGGAATCCGAGACGCTGGACCACATCCTTGTGTCGCCCTCGCTCTACACGCAGCTCAGTCGCGTCGAGGCGTTGCACGTCAATGCCGACTTTCCGCCGCCGCTGCCCGGCGATACCTCCCCTGAGCATCTCTCTGATCATGACCCGCTGGTAGCGGTGTTCGGATCTGAATGAAGGAATCAGCGAATAGCAGAATCAGCGAATGACAGAATAGAAGAATGAGCTAAGGGATGCGGCCCAGACGGGCTCGCCGTCCTGACCTCCTGATTCGCTCATTCGCTCATTCTAATACTGTTGGACCTAAGGAGACAACATATCATGAAGAAGATACGATCCTCGGAGATCACGCCGGAGTACGTCTACATGTCACGGCGCCGGTTTGTGTCAAGTGCGGCGAAGTTGGCGGCTGGCGCAGCGCTCCTGGCGGCCTGTGGGCCCACTGCAGCGCCACCAGAAGCCCCGTCTGATACACCGACCACAGGGAGCGATCCCACAGCAGTGCCGGACGCCGGTGCCGAAGCGCCAGCCTCAGCTCCGGAGCCTACCGCAACGGAGATCCAGACCGATGAACTCGGCAACGTCTGGACCCCTTACCGCACCGTTGCTGGCTACAACAACTTCTACGAGTTCTCGTTGGGAAAGGAAGATGTCTGGGAGAAGGCGCAGGGCTACATCCTGAATCCCTGGACTGTGGAAGTGGGAGGCTTGGTCAACAAACCGAAGACCTACGACCTCGATGACCTACGGGCCTTCGAGGTCGAGGAGCGCGTCTACCGGATGCGCTGTGTAGAGGCTTGGTCGATGGTGATCCCGTGGTTGGGCTTCCCGCTCTCGCGGCTGTTGGCGGAGGTCGAGCCAACATCGGCGGCACGCTTTGTGCGCTTTGAGACGGCGCTGGATGACCTGCAGATGCCCGGCCTCAATCAGCCCTTTCCCTGGCCCTACGTCGAAGGTCTGCGGCTAGACGAAGCGATGCATGACCTGACGCTCCTGGCGACGGGCCTGTACGGCAAGAACCTGATGATGCAGAATGGCGCCCCGGTCCGGCTCGTGGTGCCGTGGAAATATGGCATCAAGAGCATTAAGTCGATCGTCAAGATCGACCTGGTCGCGGAGATGCCCACCACCTTCTGGATGGCTGCAGGCGGGGGGGAATATGGCTTTTGGTCCAATGTGAACCCGGAGGTGCCACACGCGCGCTGGTCCCAGGCCACCGAGCGGCTGATGGGCGAGGACAAGCGGGTGCCCACGCTTTTTCTGAATGGCTATGCGGAGGAGGTGGCTGATCTCTATGACAACCTCGATGATCCCGAGTGGTACTACTGATGGCGGGCGATGAGATGCCAACGCCCCGGCGGGCCAGTCGAAACTGGTTACGGCGCAACTGGCTACGCCTCCTCGTCAACCTGGGCGCGCTGATCCTCTTGGCGCGCCTGGGTTGGTGGTTGGTGAGTGACCGGTTTGTCTTCGATCCCGTCAAGGAAATCACCATCCGTACCGGGCGGTTGGCGATTGCTTTCCTGCTGCTTACACTGGCTTGCACGCCCCTGGCGCTGGTCACAGGATGGTCGCGTCTGCGCCGAGCGCGCCGTCCGCTGGGGCTCTGGTCCCTGGGATTCACGGCGCTGCATTTCCTGACCTTCGCCGGGTGGGACTACCGCTTTGATCCGGCTTTGTTGCGGATCGGGATCTTCGCCCAGTCCTTTGTGCTGGTCGGCTTGGCCACGTTCGTGATTCTACTGGTGCTTGGGGTAACCTCTTGGCCCAAGCTTCAGCGGCGCCTGGGCCGCAAGTGGCTCTGGATCCAGCGCCTCGTCTATGTGGCGTTGATCCTCGACGTCTGGCACGTCGTCTGGGCGAAGAAGAACGTGCTGGAGGCTTGGCGCTACATCGCGCCGGCTGCGGTGTTGCTGCTGTTCCGTCTGCCGCTGGTGCAGCAACTCCTCACGCAAGTGGGTAAGGCACTGCGCCGCAATCCGTAGCCGATACAGTGTTTGGCCGAAGACGAGAATATTGATCCGTGTAGATTCGAGTGGATTCGCGGTTCTAGTCTTGGCGAGCCATCTGAGGCGCTTGTCGCAGGGAGCGAGGCACACTGATGATGACTGAAAAGCAGCTGTCACAGGATGATCTCAAACGAATGGCGGGTGAGTACGCCGTGTGCTATGTCACATCGGGGATGGTGGTGGGGTTGGGGCATGGCAGCACGGCGATCCACGCCATCCGCAAGATTGCCGCGCTGCTCAAGTCTGAGGAGCTCCAGAATATCCGGTGCATTCCGTGTTCGGATGAGGTGGCGCGGACTGCAGAGAGGCTGTGCATACCGCTCACCACGCTCGAGGCCCATCCTGTGATCGACGTGACGATTGACGGCGCCGACGAGGTGGATCCTGAGGGCAATGTGATCAAGGGCGGGGGTGGGGCGCTGGTGCGCGAGAAGATCGTTGCGCAGGCGACCCGGCGCGAGATCATCGTCGTTGACGAGAGCAAGCTCTCCCCGGTTCTGGGAACCCAATGGGCCGTGCCGGTCGCCGTGGTACCCTTTGGTTGGTCGTCACAGACTGCGTACTTGCGCGGGTTGGGAGCAGAGGTCACCCTGCGGACCGCGCCTGATGGCGAACCCGTCACCACCGACGAGGGCAACCTGCTCCTTGACTGCGACTTCGGCCCCATCGAGGACCTCGCCGCCCTCGACCGCGCCATGACCGCCCGTGCCGGCATCGTTGGCCACGGCCTCTTCTTCGGACTCGTATCCGATGTCGTGATCGCCGGGCCGGGCGGGGTGGTGTGCCGGCCGGTTCCCATCCAGTGTACGTAGTCTTCCTCGGGGGCGTTTGGATTGGACTACCGCCTTCCTCGTGGTAGAATCCATATCCGGCTGGGCGTATCTTAGCTGTCTGTGCAGCGCCCGGACCACGTGATTCCAATATGATCGATTGGCGCAACAGATGACGAAGCTGGTTATCCAGATCCCTTGCTTCAACGAAGAGCAGACGCTGCCCCATACCCTCGCCGACCTGCCGACCGAGGTTGAGGGCGTCGATGAGATCGAGACGCTGGTGATCGACGATGGCAGTGCAGATCGGACGGTGCAGGTAGCAGAGGAACTTGGCGTCGACCGGATCGTGCGCCTCACGAAGAACATGGGCCTGGCTACAGCATTCGTCAAGGGCCTTGAGGCTTCTCTCAAACTCGGTGCCGATGTCATCGTGAACACCGATGGCGACAATCAGTACCGCGGCGATGACATTCCGCGGCTGGTCGCGCCCATCCTTGAGGGAACAGCTGACATCGTTGTTGGCGACCGCGGCGTGATGGACGTAAGGGGCTTCTCTCCGATGAAACGCCGTCTTCAGAAATTGGGTAGCTGGGTCGTCAAGATGGCTTCTGGCGTGGACACCCCCGATGCCACCAGTGGTTTTCGAGCACTTAGCCGCGAAGCTGCGCTGAGGACCATCATCCTCAGCCAGTATTCGTACACGTTGGAGTCGCTGATTCAGGCCGGGGCGCAGCGTATGGCGGTGGCCTACGTGCCCATTGAGGTCAACGCACAAACCCGCAAGTCGCGGCTCATGCGGAGCGTCCCCGACTACCTGGTCAACTCCGGCGCAACCATCCTGCGCACCTACGCGATGTACCGGCCGCTGCGGGTCTTCCTGTTTATCGGTGGCGTGATGATCGTGGCGGGCGTGGTCCTTGGCACCCGGTTCCTCTGGTACTACTTCCAGGGCATGGGCACGGGCCGGGTCCAGTCGCTGATCCTCACCGCCATTTTGCTCATCGCCGGGTTCCAGAGCTGTCTCATCGGGCTGGTCGCGGACCTCATCGGCTTCAACCGGAAGATGCTCGAGGAGATGCTGTATCGGATCCGGAAGCTCGAGCTAGATCGGCGCCGCTGAGATGAGAGTTGCTCTTATTGGGCCGACCTATCCGTACCGGGGCGGGATTGCCCACTACACGACGATGCTCCATCGTGCCCTCAAGGAGCGGGGTCACGATGCATCCCTCATCTCGTTTCGGCGCCTCTACCCGAGCTGGCTCTTCCCCGGTCAGAGTGACAAAGACCCGAGCCAAGAGCCGCTCAAGGCCGACAAGGCGTACTACTGGATTGACTCGCTGAATCCGGTGTCGTGGGTCTTGAC
>JAFGNI010000625.1 GCA_016927095.1 Anaerolineae bacterium
TCACCGACTGGATGGAGCAGGAGCGGGAGCGCGGCATCACCATCACGGCTGCCGCGGTCACCACAGCCTGGCAGGACACGGTGACGGGCCAGACCGCCCAGATCAACCTGATCGACACGCCGGGCCACATCGACTTCACCGCGGAGGTCCAGCGCAGCCTGCGCGTCCTCGACGGCGGCATCGTCGTCTTCGACGGTGTGGCCGGCGTGGAGCCCCAGTCCGAGACGGTCTGGCGCCAAGCCGACCGCTACCATGTCCCGCGCATCTGTTTTATCAACAAGATGGACCGCACCGGCGCCAATTTCGCGCGGACCCTCGCGATGATGCGCGAGCGCCTCTCGTCGGTGCCGCTGCCGGTCCAGCTGCCCATCTTCGAGGCGGAGGCCTTCATCGGTGTCGTGGACCTCTTCCGGATGCGCGCCCTCTTCTTCTCTGGCGAGGCCGGCGCCCCGCCCACCGAGGGTGGGATCCCTGACCACGTCGATGGGGTCGACGAGGCCCGCAGGGAGTTGGTCGAACGCATCGCTGAGACCGACGACGCCCTGACCCTCCGCTATCTCCGCGACGAGCCCATCGCTGAGGACCAGCTCTATGCCGCCCTGCGCCGCGCCGTCATCGCCAACGCCCTGGTGCCCGTGCTGCTGGGCAGCGCGCTCTACAACAAGGGCGTGCAGCCGCTGCTTGACGCCGTCGTCCGTTACCTCCCCAGCCCTCTGGAGGTGCGCCCGGTGGAGGGTCACCATCCCGAGACGGGGGAGACAGAGTTGCGGCCTGCCGATCCCGACGTGCCCTTCTGCGGGCTGATCTTCAAGGTCGCCAGCGATCCCTTCGTGGGGAGCCTGAGCTACGTGCGGATCTACTCGGGCCGGCTGGAGAAGGGAACACAGGTCGCCAATGTCACCCGGCAGAGCGCGCAGCGGGTCGGACGCCTGCTTCGGATGTACGCCGCCAAGCGTGAGGACATCGACCGCTGTGTCGCGGGCGACATCGTGGGCATGATCGGCCTCAAGGACAGCGTCACCGGCGATACGCTCTGCGACGTCGAGCACCCGGTCCTGCTCGAGTCGATCGAGTTCCCCCAGCCTGTGATCAAGGTGGCCATCCGGCCCCGGGATCCGATGAACCAGGAGCGCCTGATGAAGGCCCTGCGCAAGCTGGCTGCCGAGGACCCCACCTTTGCCGTGGAGTTCGACCGGGAGACAGGAGAGACCGTCATCAGCGGCATGGGTGAGCTGCACCTTGAGATCCTCGTCGACCGGCTCCAGCGAGAGTTCGAGGTAGCCTGCGCGGTAGCCCCGCCCGAAGCCGCCTACCACGAGACGGTGACCGGTCGCGCTCGCACCCAGGGACGCTACATCCATCAATCCGGCGGATCGGGCCACTACGCCGTCGTCCGGCTGGCCCTTGTCCCCGGCGAGCGCGGATCGGGCTTCGTCTTCGAGAACCGCGCCCCCGCCAACGACATCCCCCAGCAATACGAACGCGCCATCGAGCGTGGCATCCGGGGCGCGCTTGAGGAAGGCCCGCTCGCGGCCTACCCCGTCGTCGACGTTCATGTCGTCGTGATCGGCGGGCGCTATCACGAAGTCGACTCCCACAATCGCGACTTCGAGATCGCAGCCAGCCGCGCCTTCAAGCAAGCCTACCGGCGGGCGCGCCCCATCCTGTTGGAGCCCGTGATGGCCGTGACGACGCGGGTGCCCGAGGCCTACGTGGGATCCGTCGTCACCGATATCACCGCGCGCGGCGGCCATGTGGCGGAGATGCAGCTGATGGAGGAAGAGGTGGGTTACATCATCGAGGCGACCGTGCCGTTGAGCCGGATGTTCGGCTACGTGACGGCGCTGCGCTCCCTGACCAGCGGGCGAGGACGGTATACAATGGAGTTCGCGCGCTACGCCCCGGTGCCCGAGGACCGGGCCGCGGAGATCGTCGCCGCCCGCCGCGACCGGACGCGGCGCGTGCGGTAACAAGATCCTTGGGGTGTGCCTGAGGAGTAAGCACGCGCTTGATGAGGAGACACCCAAGGCCTCGACTCACGCATTGGAGGCACTGACAACGATCATGCAGCCCATACGCGACTTCCCCCCTGCGATCGCCCAGGCTCTTCTGGGCGTCTTCTTCGACATCGACGACACCTTCACGACGCACGGGAAGATCCATCCCGAGCCCTTTCGAGCCATCTGGTCTCTCAAAGAAGCGGGACTGCGCGTCGTTCCCATCACCGGGCGGCCTGCCGGCTGGTGCGATCACATCGCGCGCATGTGGCCGGTGGACGGCGTCGTGGGCGAGAATGGCGCGCTCTATTTCTGGTACGACCTGCAGGAACGGAAGGTGAAGCGGCGATTCGTCGATCCTGATCCCGTGCGCCAGGAGAAACGCCGCCGCCTCGCTTTGGTGAGAGAGGAAATCCTGCGCGCTGTCTCGGGCGCAGCCGTCGCCGGCGACCAGCCCTACAGGGAAGCGGACCTGGCCATCGATTACTGCGAGGACGTGGCGCCCCTACCTTGGGAAGACGTAAAGAGAATCTGCGACATCTTCCGCAAGCACGGCGCCACCTACAAGGTGTCGTCGATCCATGTCAACGGCTGGTTCGGCGACTACAACAAGCTGGGGATGACCCAGCGCTTGGCGCAGGAGCAATGGGGCCTCGCGTTGGATGACTGCCGTGACCGTTTCATCTTCTGCGGGGATTCCCCCAACGACGAACCGATGTTCGAATTCTTCCCCCACGCCATCGGGGTGAACAACCTCCTCAACTTCGCCGAACAGATGCAGCACCTTCCCGCCTACATCGCGGGCAGAGCGGGGGGCGAGGGGTTCGCTGAAATCGTCGGAACGATCCTACAAGGTCGAACCTCCGCGTGAGACGTAATAAGCGCTCCGGCAGCAGCCCGCTCCTGCTATCTGATAGGGAACCGAAGTGATGCAGACCATCGCCCTAAGTCCACATCAGATCATCACCCTAAACGACTACCCCGTTCACAGCATAGCGGTGCTGCGGTCCTATGTGGATCGCTGCCTGGGCGAGGAGATGCTGCCGCTTGTTCCCGTGATCCGCAAAGCCATTGTGCGGCGCCATTTGGCCCCGGAGCTTGGCCGCCGACTGGCATCATTTGAGCAGGACAACCCCGGAGCCGTCTACTTCATGTTGGATGGAAGCCACAGGACCACTGCCCTGACCCTCACCGGTCGTAAGATCGTGGTTGCCGTCTACGAGACAGACGCCGACATTCGTGAGGCCGCTGCATTGATCGGTACAGGGCAAATCCTCGAAAACGGAACGCTTGAGCATACGCTGTCGGAGAACTGCGCCATACTGAACCGGCACTTCCAAATCCGTCCATGGTTCATGACAGTGCACCAGAAAACGGTCAAGATGCTGCGGGAGAACTACATCACGCCACCTGACCAACTGCCGGCACCTCCGGCTGGCATAACACCGTGACCCGCTAGAGCACCCAGGTCAGACAGTCCACCCGTCCAGTACCCGTTCCCGCAACGCATCGCGGATAGCGGCGTAGCCGGGATCGTCGACCAGGTTCTCCATCTCGTGGGGATCCTGTGCCAGGTCAAAGAGCAATTCGGAGTGGCCTCTGTACAGGATGTATTTCCAGTTCCGGTAGCGGATCATCTGCCCGGGCCAGTCACGCCACTCATAGAACTCCGAGAAGACGGCCCGGTTCAGATCAACCTCGCCGCGCATCGCTGGCACCAGCGACACGCCATCCGCATCCGCCGGCACCGGGAGTCCCGTGAGCGCTGCTAGCGTGGGCATTATGTCGATCAATGAGGTCAGCTGGGCGCTCTCCGTGCCCCGCGGGAAACCTTCCGGCACCGCAACGATCAGCGGGACGCCCACCGGCCCCTCGTAGAAGCAGTGTTTCTGCTCGAGGCCGTGCTCGAAGAGGTTGTCCCCGTGGTCCGCGGAGTAGATGACGACCGTCCGGTCGGTCAATCCCGCCGCCTCGATCGCGTCCAAGATTCTGCCCACATTGCCGTCCATCTCGCTGATGCAGGCGTAGTAGGCCGCGATCGCGTTGCGCATCTTGGCATCCGAATAGGGACGGTCTCTGTCACAGTTGAAGCCCTTGCCTGTCATGAATGGAAACCGCGGCTCCGCCTTCTCCCACCACTCGTGCCGGCTCTCGGGGAGCGGGACAAGGTCCGGATCGTAGAGGTCGAGGAAGCGGGGCTGTGTCGTCCACGGCGGGTGCGGCTTCTCGAGCCCCACGTGGATGAAGAACGGTCGA
This sequence comes from Anaerolineae bacterium, assembly GCA_016927095.1. Next base: position 4,254 of record JAFGNI010000625.1, read on the forward strand.
TCGGTATGCCTCTGGATGAAGTCAATGGAGGTCGCCGTGGTTAGGCTGTCCTGCATTAGGGGCTCCGCCAACTCGACCGGCGCCAGTGCGGTATTGTACTTGAGCTCGTCGTCCCTGTCTTTGCCGCTCAGGTAGGCCTCGACCCTGTCCTCGCCGACCGCGGCGATGTAGTCCTCGTAGTCGTAGGTGTAGAAACGGTGCGCCCGGACGTCGAAGCCGAGGTCGTTCTCGCGGGTCTCCCCGTGCACGTGTAGCTTACCGATGGCCGCGGTGGCGTATCCTGCCTTCCGGAACATCGTCCCCAGCGTCTCACTGGACTCGATGCCGCCGTTCCCGGGGGTACCGGGGCTCCGTCCGTTGATCGCGTGGGTTAGGGCGCCGTGGTTGTGGACGTGGCGTCCGCTGATGTAGGACGCCCGTGACGGGGCGCACAGCGGTGAGTCGCAATACGCCTGCGTGAACCGCACACCCCGCGCCGCCAGCGCATCCAGGTTCGGCGTCTGGACGATGGCGTTGCCGTAACATCCACATGCATCGCGGCGGTGCTGATCGGAGGTGATGAAGACAACGTTGTAGGACATCAAGACGTCTCGGGTCTTCCCCGTCATCCGTACGTCTTCGCCAAGAACGGCTTGAACGCCGCCATGAACGTGGCAAAGGCTTCGTAGCGGATCAGGTGCCCCACCGTCTGCACGTGCACACGCTCGATCTGCGGGGCCAGCTGGATCGCCTCCTCATAGGCCGCTTCTGTGACCAGCGCACCCCGTTCCGGGTCGCCGGTGAACAGCAGGAGCGGGCACTTGATGGCAGCAACGATCTCTCGCCAGTTGCTGTCCGGTCCCCGGTCGCGGTTCAGGATGTTCAGGCTCATCTCCCGCTTCGATTGCGTCAGAAACCGCACCATCTCGTCGCTGACAGCCGGATTGAACTGCTCGCGGTAGAAGGCGAAGGCACCATCGAATGACATCGCCTGAGTCTCCTCGAACTCCGCGCGCAGCCGAGCATTCCGGTCCGACTGCTGGTCAGTCCCCCTAGGACGCATCCACCAGCCGGGATCCTCCAGCACGATGGCCCGCATCAGCTCAGGGTAGCGTGCTGCCGCGTTCTGCGTGTACCCGGCCCCCATCGAGTGACCGGCAACCACAGGCCGGTCCAGGCCCAGTGCCTCGATCAGCCCGGCAAGATCATCGGCCATTGCGCTCGCGTGGTTGCCCTACGCCGGGGCGTCGGACTGCCCGTGGCAGCGGGCATCCACCATGATCACATCGTAGTCCGCCTCGACTTCACGCGCCACCGGCGTCCAGCACAGACCATTGTCGCTGAACCCGTGACACAGCACCACCTGCGGCTTGTCCCCGCCCGTACGCGTGATGTGCAGCCTGATACCGTTCGTCTCGACAAATCCGTCTGCCCAGTTCGCCATCACCGTCCTCCTGTTCAGACTGCCATCGGCTTACTCGGTAGCCTGCTTGTATCCGGGCGCCAGATCCTCTAGTCCAGCGCCTCCACAGCCGCCCTCTCGATCACAAGCCCCTTCTTGTAGCGGGCCATGAACGCCGCGAAGCCCTCAACATCCGTGGGATCGGGCGCCAACGTCGTGCCCGCCTCGCCGGTGAAGACCTTGTCGGCAAGATAGGCCTCCAGAGTCTCGCCCGCTGCGTTGTTGCGCATATAGGCAGCCAACAGCGCGATTCCCCACGCCCCGCCCTCACCCGCCGTCTCCATCACGGAGACGGGAGCGTTGATTGCCGCCGCCATGATCCGCTGCCCCACCTCCTCCGTCTTGAAGAAGCCACCGTGCCCGAGGACCTGGTCCAGCTGCACATGCTCCTGCTCGAGCAGGATGTCCAAGCCGATCCTCAGCGCCCCCAGCGCCGAGAAGAGATGGACGCGCACAAAGTTCGCGAGGGTGAAACGGCTTTCGGGCGTGCGTACAAAGAGAGGACGCCCCTCCTCCATGTGGGTGATGTGCTCGCCCGAGAGATAATTGTAGGCCAGCAGGTTGCCACCATCGGCATCGCCCTCCAACGCCTTCCGGTACAACATCCCGAACAGCTCGGGCTGGCTGATCTCCACGCCAAGCCCGTCGGCGAACTCCTGGAATAGCCTAACCCACGCATCGATGTCCGACGTGCAGTTGTTGCTGTGGACCATGGCCACAGGCTTGCCGGCGGGCGTCGTCACCATGTCGATCTCGGGGTAGACCTTCGAGAGGGGCTCTTCCAACACCACCATCGCAAAGACCGATGTCCCGGCGGAGACGTTGCCCGTTCGCTCGGCGACGCTGTTCGTGGCGACCATGCCCGTACCCGCGTCACCCTCCGGCGGACAGACCGGCACACCCGCTTGCAGGTCGCCTGTCGGGTCGAGAAGCTTCGCCCCCTCTCCGGAAAGCGTGCCTGCCCCGTCACCTGCCGCGAGGACGTCAGGCAGGATGTCCCAGAGTCTCCAGGAGACGCCTGCCGATGCGAGCCGTTGGTTGAACAACCCAATCATCCCCTCATCGTAGTCACGGGTCTGGCTATCGATGGGGAACACCCCTGAGGCCTCGCCGATGCCCAAGACCTTCTCACCGGTCAGCTTCCAATGCACATAGCCCGCCAGCGTGGTCAGATGCCCGATATCCGGGATGTGCGGTTCCTCGTTCAGCATCGCCTGGTAGAGATGCGCGATGCTCCAGCGCTGCGGGATGTTGAACTGGAATAGATCCGTCAGCGCTTCTGCCGCCTGCCCGGTGATGGTGTTGCGCCACGTACGAAATGGGACAAGGAGGTGGCCGTCCTTATCGAAAGCCAGATAGCCGTGCATCATACCGCTGATGCCGATGGCGCCGACGGTCTGGAGCGGCGTGCCGTAGGTCTTCAGGACCTCGCCCTTAAGCGCACGATAGCATGCCTGGAGGCCTGTCCAGACATCTTCCAGGCTGTAGGTCCAGATGCCGTTCTCGTAACGGTTCTCCCAATCATAGCCACCCGACGCGATCGGAGCATGATCCTCACCGATCAGCACCGCCTTGATGCGCGTTGAACCGAATTCAATGCCGAGAACAGTCTTCCCGCCCTCAATCGCCTTCGTAATGTCGTCACGGTGCATCGCAATCTCCTTGTGTCAGCTAAGGTTGATCGTCGCCGTCCGACCGCCGAACGTGCCGATTCGGCTCTGGGGCGGAGCAACGGGATCTATGTCTATCGGATCGTGGACCAGGCGGACGCTTGGTCGCGGACGATCTCACCCACAACTATAGGTCCACCTCACGCTGACGGCAAATCCTCAGGGAGACGATACAAGGCAATCGCAGTTGGCCATCTGCGACGGGCTCTGTGCCTGCTGCCTCAGGGCAGGGACAAGCCCTGCCCCTACAGCGACCATCCGTAGGGGCACCCCTTGTGGGTGCCCTTCTCAACTGCGATTGCCCTAGAGACGATAGGAGCCCGCTTCCTAAACAAGCTGGGATAGCCCGTCATGGAAAATGGCCCATCACGATTGGAAGTTCATCTTCATACCTCGCCGCCGGGCGAAGGACACGCCCTCGCCCGGCGGACTTGTGCTAACAGCGTCAAAGCACCGTTTCGATCAGGGGAGATCGAAGCGATCCAGCATCATCACCTTGTTCCACGCCGCCACGAAGTCGTTGACGAACTTCTCTTGACCATCCGAGCTGCCATAGACCTCTGCTAGGGCCCGGAGCTGAGAATTCGAGCCGAAGATGAGGTCGACGCGGGTGCCGGTCCACTTCAGCTCGCCCGTTGCGCGGTCGCGGCCCTCGAACACGTCACCATCTTCTGAGGTCGCCTTCCACGTCGTGCCCATATCAAGCAGGTTCACGAAGAAGTCATTGGTCAGCGTCCCCGGCCGATCCGTAAAGACGCCATGCGAGGACCCGCGGAAGTTGGCACCCAGCACGCGCATGCCGCCGACGAGAACCGTCATCTCAGGCGCGGTCAGGGTCAGCAGTTGCGCCCGGTCCACCAGCAGTTCCTCCGCCGTGATAGCGTACTTCTTCTTCTGATAGTTGCGGAACCCATCGGCGACCGGCTCGAGCACGGCGAATGCCGCCACGTCGGTCTGCTCAGCCGATGCATCGGTGCGTCCCGGCGTGAAGGGCACGGTCACGTCATAGCCGGCATTCTGCGCGGCCTGCTCAACACCTGCACACCCACCCAGGACGACCAAATCGGCAAGCGACACCTTCTTGTCACCGGACTGCGCGTCGTTGAACGACTTCTGGATGCCCTCAAGGGTTTCAAGGGCTTTCGCCAGCTTCTCAGGCTCGTTGACTTCCCAGTACTTCTGGGGCTCGAGACGGATACGCGCCCCGTTGGCACCCCCGCGATAGTCGGAGCCACGGAAGGTGGAGGCCGATGCCCAGGCGGTGGAGACCAGCTCCGAGACCGACAGGCCTGAAGCCAGGATCTTGGCCTTGAGATCTGCGATGTCCTGCGCGTCGATCAACGCATGATCCACGGCGGGCACCGGATCCTGCCAGATGAGCTCCTCCTCTGGGACCTCGGGGCCCAGATAGCGGGAGCGTGGGCCCATATCCCGGTGCGTTAGCTTGAACCACGCCCGCGCGAAGGCGTCTGCGAACTCATCCGGGTTCTTGTGGAACCGCATCGCGATCTCCCGGTAGACCGGATCCATCCGCAGCGCCATATCCGCCGTGGTCATAATGGTCGTCACCCGCTTCGACGGATCGTGAGCGGCTGGCGCGAGATCCTCCTCTTTCACGTTGACCGGGACCCACTGCCAGGCGCCCGCAGGGCTCTTCACCAGATCCCAGTCGTAGCCGAAAAGCATATCGAAGTAGCCCATATCCCACTGGGTCGGTTTCGGCGTCCAGGCGCCTTCAATGCCGCTGGAAATCGTGTCATCGCCCTTGCCGCTGCCGAAACTGCTCTTCCAGCCGAGGCCCTGCTCCTCAATGGGTGCAGCCTCCGGCTCACGAGCCACATGGGTTGCCGGACCTGCACCGTGGGTCTTGCCGAAGGTGTGGCCACCGGCAATCAGCGCGACCGTCTCCTCGTCGTTCATCGCCATGCGCGCAAAGGTCTCGCGGACATCGCGGGCTGAGGCGACCGCGCTTGGCTGGCCGTTCGGCCCTTCCGGGTTCACGTAGATCAGGCCCATCTGCACGGCGGCGAGGGGATTCTCAAGCTCGCGGTCACCGCTGTAGCGCTTGTCGCCCAGCCACTCGCTCTCGGTTCCCCAGTAGATGTCCTCTTCGGGTTCCCAGATGTCCTCACGCCCGCCCGCGAAACCGAAGGGCTTCAACCCCATCGACTCGATCGCGCAGTTGCCGGCAAGGATCATCAGGTCGGCCCATGAGATCTTACGGCCGTACTTCTGCTTGATCGGCCAGAGCAGCCGCCGCGCCTTGTCCAGGTTGATGTTGTCCGGCCAGCTGTTGAGCGGCGCGAAACGCTGGTTGCCGGTTCCCCCGCCGCCGCGACCGTCACCCATGCGATAGGTGCCGGCGCTATGCCATGCCATGCGGATCAGCAATCCACCGTAGTGACCGTAGTCGGCAGGCCACCAGTCTTGGGAGTTGGTCATCAGCGCAAAGAGATCCTGCTTCAGGGCATCGTAGTCTAGCTTCTGGAACTCCTCACGGTAGTTGAAGTCCTCACCCATTGGGTTGCTCTTGGCCGAGTGCTGGTGAAGGATCCTGAGGTTCAGCTGGTTCGGCCACCAGTCTCGGTTCGACGTGCCTCTGCCCGTCATCGGTTCAAACATTGCGCCCATTCCTGGGCTCGTGCTCTTCTCATCCATCTCTGTTCTCCTCGTTGGTATAGCTTGGGGCCCTCGCCCCTTGGCCGGTAACGGCTGGAAACTGTGACGCTCTTGCTTTGGCTCATCTGTCAGCACGTCTATGTGGATGCCTCAGGGTCTTCGTTCGATAGCCCAACCTCCCTGTAGCTGTTGTTCAGTTCTGGGTGCCGGGCGCATCAGAAGCTACTGACGCTGTCTCCGGCGCCTTGGCCGTGCCAGAGGCCTGGCAGTCCGGACAGATGCCATAGAAGGTCACCTGACGGCTCAGGATCCGATAGCCAGATGCCTCTTCAAAAGAGAGATTCAGCCCGTCAAAATCGTCATCGATGTCAATCAGCTTGTGGCATGCGACGCAATACAGATGGTGGTGAGCTTCGTGGTTCGTATCGTAGCGCTGTCCGCCTTCGCTCAGGTCCTGAACCGGCGTCAACTCACCCAGATCGCTCAACTCACGAAGGGTGTTGTATACCGTCGTGCGCGACACATCGGGCATTACCGCCAGCACGCGCTGGTACACCTGCTCTGCGGTGGGGTGGCTCTTATCATCAGCAAGCAGTTCCAGTATCACGCGTCGTTGCGGCGTGATCCTGAGCCCGTGTTCGTGGAACTGGTCGAGAAGCGCTTCAAGGGATTTCACAGGTATGTCCTATCTGTATGAATACCTAATTGGTAATCATTATAAACTAAGAGAACGCGTCTGTCAAGTACCTTTCCGGGCCCAATCGCAGTGTGCTCGCTGCGTAGGAACCACACAGCACTCACTGCGCTTGCGCGCCTTTGCATGGCACCAAGCGGCCATATGCACTATAATGACACACTATGAAGATCATACGATGGTTGGCTATCGCGGTTCTCGCCGTTCTCCTGATCGGAGCGCTGTCGTTGGTTGCTTGGGCCACTCTGAGCGCCCAGGAGCCAACAGAGCGCGCCGTAGCGGTGCTGGAGGAAGACAGCGTTCAGCGAGAAGACAGACGACTGGTGTTTCGGCCAAGCGCTCCTGCCGGCACGGGCCTCATCTATTACCCAGGTGGCCTGGTTGAACCGGAGGCCTACGCCGCGACCGCACAGGGCGTCGCGGACGCGGGCTATCTGGTTGTGATTCCCAAGATGCCCCTCAACCTGGCCTTCACCGGCATCAACCGTGCCGACGGCATCCGGGCCGATTTTCCCGAGATCGAGACGTGGGTCATCGGCGGGCACTCACTCGGTGGCGCGATGGCGGCAGAATATGCCAAGAGCAACGTGGATAGCGTGGATGGACTGATCATGTTCGCTTCATATCCGGCGAACAACGAGGACTTTGTTGATTTTCCCGTCCCCATTCTGAGCGTAATCGGCTCGAACGATCCCGGCGCCCCGCAACAGGATGCGTTCTACCAAACCGTTCGCGAGTCAGCCCAGCGCGTGATCATCGAAGGCGGCAACCACCGCCAGTATGCCGACTACGCCTTTCAGCGGGACGACGGCATCGCCACCATCTCCGCAGCGGAGCAGCAGCGCCAGATCGTCGCCGCAACAGTCCGGTTCCTGGACGAGCTGGACTAGCCTATCTACCAGACGGGGACTCTCACCGATACCGCCTTGTCGAGAGCTCTACAAGGCGGCTGACCTCCATTCGTAGCTCCGGCGTGCAGCGCCGGGACGTCGGGCGAAAGCAGAAAGAGCCCTCTTTGGCTAGAGAGCTCCTTCGATTCTGGCGGGGGCGACGGATTGGGACAAACGCGCACAGGGCCCCATTCTTCGCCCGAGTTCCGTGCGTTCGGCGTGCGTAGTGCTCTGGCCTGCTCAACCCAGAGCTACCTTCTTGCCGGATGCAAGAACCGCAGTCTCCGTAGGGCCACCTACCCCTTGATAGCGCCCGCTAGAGTTGATATGAAGTAGCGCTGGCTGTAGGCATACAAGCCTAAGGGGACCAATGCCGCCAGAATAGCCGTCGCGCGGACGACAGGCAGGGCAAACGCATCGGCCACTTGCAGCTGGTTCAACATCACGATCGCGGGCATCAGCAAGCGTTTGTCTACATCGCTGATGAGGATTTGTGGCCACAGTAGTGCGTTCCAGCTACCGCGTAACGAGAGCGTTGCAATGACCCCAACACCGGCGCTGGCATTGGGCAGCACGATTCTGAAGAACAGCGCGAATTCGTTTGCGCCGTCCATCCGCGCCGCCTCCAGCATTTCGGTGGGGATGTTGAGCATAAACTGGCGCATCAGGAAAATGCCGAACGCCCCCCCACCGATACTGGGCAAGATCAGCCCCCAGTAGTTGTCGACCAACCCTAACTCTTTCATCACCACAAACTGCGGCACCAACATCGTCGTGGTGGGCAGCAGCATAATGCCGATGATGA
>JAFGNI010000626.1 GCA_016927095.1 Anaerolineae bacterium
GACGGGACGTCAGTCCCTTACACCTACGCCGCCGGCGAGTTCGAGAGATCCCGCAACCTGTCGCAGCTGACCGGGAACCGCGAGACCATCCTTGACCCGCGCTACACGCCCACCGGCGGGCTGAAGATGCTGACCGCCTACGATAAGTACGAGCTGAACAGCGAGGTCCTGCCCTACGCCGACGATGAGGTGCGCGATCCGTCCAAATACTTCGTCGTCTACGAGACCGGCGACAACACCACCGTCGCCGAGGGCGAGGCTGTGCCGATGGACCTCTACTACGCCCGGGCCACCGTCTATGGCGACTACTTCGACCTGGAGGAAAAGTACAACCAGAACACCCAAGTGACCGAGTACGTCTTCGACCATCTCGAAAACGATCCGGAATGGCTCTCCGGCGAGGCGGCCAACACCTGCAACGCCGCAGGCACCTTCTACTACGCCATCTGGAACCAGTGGCAGGAAGACGCCGAGGAAAACGTCTCCAACAGCGATGCGTTCATGTCCCGCAACATGTGGCTACCCACTGAAGTGGTTACGGGCACCTACCTCCAGCCTGTCGCCTCTATCCTCTACGCCAGCACCGACCGCGTCGAGCTAAGCACCTGGCCCGAGGACGAGGACGTCATCCTCGTCGGCACCGGGCGCGACCTAGACCGCATCGGCAACGGTGATCCCTCCGACGACGGCATCGACAATGCCCGCTGGTGGTCCGACAGCCTCGGGCACGAGTACGAGGGACGCACGATGAAGGCGCCGCCCAGCGGCTGGATCCCCGGCAAGCACGACTTCAACTTCCAGGTCCAGGATAACGAGGGCAACTGGTCCAGCGCCAAGACGCTCTACATCTGGGTCGCTCGCGAGTTCTTCGACATCTATATGCCTACCATCACCCGGTAGACCGACAGCCAACGGTAACACGGGCGTGGCGCGTTCAGAACGGACTCGCCACGCCCGGATCAGAGTCCCTTCGTTACCGGGTGGGGTGCACCGGACAGCATCGGAACACGGCGCCCAGCCCTCAAGCTAAGAGGTTGAGCCCTTTGAGGACGAGAGCATCAGGAGAGAACCGGGGATGATTCAACTAATGACGAAACTCCTATCATCTTGGCTGGTCCGCATCGCCATCGTCATCTGTATGGTGCCGGCGGCCGCCTTCCTCTATCTCAAGCTCAGCGGGCAACTGAATCCCGGACCGCTCTCGATGGCCCATCAAGAGTGTGAGAAGGACTGCAAGCTCTGCCACGTGCCCGTCCACTGCCTGACGCCCAACCGCTGCCAGGAATGTCATCAGGAGGTCGCGCAGCAGATGGCGCAGGCCAACGGGCTCCACGCCCACCTGCCGGGCACCGACCGCTGCCAGACCTGTCACATCGAGCACGATGGCAAGGATGCGACGATCACAAAGGTGGCGCTCACCCATCTGGACCACGCCGCCCTGACCGGGTTCAGCCTGGATCTCCACCTCAAGACCGCGGCTGGAGAGGCTATGGTCTGTGAGGACTGTCATAGCGATGGGACCTATGTAGCCGAAGCCGTCGACTGCGCCGGCTGCCATATGGAGGAAAACGGCGACAGCGCGCTTGCCCACGCGGAACGCTACGGCGGCGACTGCTTGCTCTGTCACGATGGCGAGGACCGGATGTTGGTCTTCGATCACCAGGAGACCTACGCCCTCGAGGGAGCCCACGCGGATGCAGCCTGCGAGGACTGCCATCAAGACCGCGTCTTCGCCGGGCTGGCCCAAGACTGCGTCGCCTGTCATGAGGAGCCCGCCTATCACGCGGGTCAGTTCGGCACCGACTGTGCGAGATGCCATGGTCTGCTCGCCTGGGCCCCTGCGGAGCTCACCCACCACACCTTCGAGCTCGCCCACGGTGTTGAAGAGGCGCCGGCGTGCACGACTTGCCATATCGAGTCCTACGCTGCCTACACCTGTGAAGCCTGCCACGCGCCCCTTCTGGTTGAGGACCAGCATGGGTCCGCCGGCACTACAGATCTCACGCTCTGCGCGGAATGTCATCCGACCGGCTCCGAGGATGAGATCGCCGAGTTGCGAGCCAACCGGACTACCGGCGGGATCCCAGCCCACGCCACCACTGCCCAACAGGTGGGACCCTAGAGGAAACATGGCCATGCCTGCTAGACCGAGAGGGCATAGATGCATCATCAGCCGCTCTGCGCTGTGGCACGCACCCGTTTCGGTGCCAAGTGATGTGGCACGGATCGTGAAAGCTGCCCTGCTGGCACTGCTGCTGATCGCCCTGCACTGGCACCATACGCTCGGCGCTCCGGGCGAGGGTCCGGACATCCTGCAGCTGCGCGTGCAGGTCCTGCCCGAATTCGACGACCCCCGCATCCTCGTGATTCTCCAGGGCCGGCTCGACGTCCAGCCAGAGGACCTCCCCCTGGCGCTGACCTTCGCGGTACCACGAGGCGCCCAGATCAACCAGATGGCTGCGATGAACACCGAGACCGGGACAATAGAATCCCGGGACTTCGACGCCATACCGGACGCCGATGACGATCGCTGGACCTTGGTGACCTATACCGTGGACAGCGCTCATATCTTCTACGAGTACTACTACACCGCATTTGCGGCGGGTGAACCGGACCGCGCCTTCACGTTTACGCTGCCGGCAACGTATGACATCAACTCTCTGCAAGTCGAGATACAGCAGCCGTTGAAGGCGGAAGGCTTCAGCCTTGAGCCGGAGCCCGTCATTGCGCGATCAGACGAGACCCTTGGTTTCACCTATCATCTCTTTGACTTCGGTGCCGTCAAAGCAACAGAGGAGGTCGCGGTCGCGGTCGCCTACAGGAAGACGGACCCCGCCCCCTCCGTGACAAAGGAAGACCTCATGGTCGCCGGTGATGCCGGAGAGATGCCCGTGCAGTCTGGCGCTGCTGTCGCTCAAGGTGGCGGCGATCCGGTGCTGTGGGGCGCTCTTGGCGTGGTGGGTCTGGCCGGCGCAGCAGCATTCGGCTGGCACCGGAAGAGCCGTCGGGTCACGACCATCGGAGAGATCGCGCCGGTCAGATCCTCCACCTACAGCGCCACCAAGGGACAGCGCGACGCGTCATCATCTGGATCCGGAGAGGCAAGCATGACGTATTGCCCCGCTTGTGGCGCCAAACTACGGGTCCGTGCGCGCTTCTGCCACGTCTGCGGGGTCCGGTTGGCGGAAAGCGGCGAAGGCCTGGCGTCACCCTCATGAACATAAGGACGTAGGAGGGACAGGAAGATACGATGAAGAAACTCCTAATCGCGATTCTGGTTGTGAATCTGCTATGCCTGGGCCTAGCAACAGGCCTTCTGTATCTGGCAGCCACCTATCCCTTCCATCCCGGCGGCGCACTCTATGGCGTGCAGGATAGAGCGGAACAGCTGCGGTTGCGCTTCACGCCGGGACAGCTGCAACAGGCAGAGTGGACGCTGCGCCTGGCAGAACGCCGCCTTTCGGACCTTGCCCAAACTGATCCCGACCGTCTCTACGTGTCGATGATGGCATTTGGATCGGCCCTTGATCAGTCAGTGGCCTACACAGCCAAGCTCGACGAAGAGGCCGCGCTCCAAGAGCAACTATCTAGGCTCCTGCGCCAAGCCGAAGTCGTCGTTGCAGCGCTGGAGCAGTCGGACGCCGCTGAAGAGCACGCCGGCGTCCTCGGCGCACTGCAACGGAGCCTTGCGGCCCTCCAGACCCATCCACCCACAGTGGTCGAGGGGGAGCGCATCCAGACTGTCGCCAACGCCCTGGCCGAGGCGGTGCCCATCCCCTTCCTTGCCGCTGATGTCGACCACAGCGCCTACCCACTGACCGGCGCCCACGCGGAGATCGAGTGTGAGGCCTGCCACAGCGAGGGCACCTACGCCGAGACGCCTAAGGACTGCGATGCCTGCCACGAGACCCTCGTGACA
>JAFGNI010000627.1 GCA_016927095.1 Anaerolineae bacterium
AGCTCAGTCTCCCCCACCGAGAGGAAGAGTTCCACCGGCAGCGCATCATTCTGGGCCGCATATTCCTGCTCGAGGTCAAAGATCAACCGCTCACCATTCCAGTCGGGATGGTAGAACAGCGCCGGGCTCAGAGCGACATACCGTTGGAAGGCATCAGTGGCAGTAAACAGCGCGTAGAGGGTGAACAGACCGCCATACGAGTGGCCCGCCAGCGTGCGGTCCTGTGGGTTGGTCAGGTAGTTGGCATCGATGTAGGGCATGAGCTCTTCCTGGATGAACCCAAGGAATGGATCAGCCCCCACCCCAGGCAGCAGATCGGTCTGGCGCAGGATTTCCAACTCGGCATTGTCATCCGTCGGATAGCCAATACCGACAATGATCATGTCCGGGAGTTCACCACTGGGTCTGAGGAAACGGGCGATGCCCGTGGTCGTGGGAAAATGCCAGTTCCCGTCCACCAGATAGACAACCGGATAGCCTTCCGGACCGGCTGCCTCCGCCGAGTACCCCATGGGTAGGCTAACGTAGATCCGGTACTTCTGACCCGTGATCTTGGACCTGAAGACCCGCACGACGGTGTCGGGAAGTGTCACCGGCTCGTCAGATACTGCATCCGTCGCAGTTCGGACCTGTGCAGCTTGACGCGCTGCCGGTGCCTCCACGCTCAGCCCAACCGAAGCCAGATCCTTGGCTGAGGCCGATGCGTATCCGGTCAACAGAACCACAAACACCAATGCCATCCCTGAAAGCATCTTCCATACAGACATCTTCCTGGTCTTCATCGCATTCTCCTTGTGTGAATCGGAACAGAATCGCCACGACATCTGCTCACACCATCGGGGTTCCTCATCCATACCTCCTTTCCTATAACTACGGTGCAGCCTAGAAGAGGGGGCTCTGTGCCCGATGTCTACCATGGGATCTGCTGTAGCTTCAGCTCAAGGAAGGACACCAAGACCGTCCATTCCCGAAAGTAGCATCCGTCACGGTCCGTCACACACTGCACCTGACCGCGCCACTCCATCCGACCGTCACTCCGGTACTCAGGCCACAGGCGTACGGTGAAAAGACACGAGCGGTGATGCTCATCTTCCAGTGGGTTCAAAAGGCCTCTTGCTTCATCTTGCATATCACCATCAAGAGAGCGCTATCTTAAGCCGATGTGGCACCCCCACACTGGGGACACCGTCTCACGGACTTAGAGAGCACCTACCGGATAAGGCCCAGGTCGATCGCGGCGAGCTGCATAGGACAGCCGGGTGAGCATGGTGTTACCGCTACTGTAGCATGCGAGGCGTTTCTAAAACGTTTTGCAGCGTCACAAGTGGGGACTCATCCCTTCATAGGCCTTCCCTGCCGCGGTACGCCAGAAGTTTTCGCGCCGCGCGAAAGGTTGCGGGGTTCTAGAGAGTGGGAGAGTCTAGAACCCTCGCAAGGTGCAGTACTCTGCGAGGGTCCAGACCGTGCAAGGGAGCGGGAACTCTCGCACGGTTGGCTAAGGCTATGATGCCAGGGCGCTCAACAGGGCTGCAGCCTCGTTGAGATCCGGCGTGCCCAATCCTTCGGTAAACCAGCCGAAGATGCTTTCGAGAAACTCGCGCGCCTCCGCCTTCCTACCCATGCGGTGCCACAGACGGCTCAACGCGACGGACGTCCTTAGCTCGAGCAGCGTGGCCTGCTGCTGCCGGGCGATATCGATAGCGTGGCGGAAAGCTATCTCGGCGCCAGACTCGTCCTGCCGTAGCAGAGCGACCTCTCCCTGAAGGCGGTTCAGCTCGGCGTCCCAACAGCGCTCTCCGCTCGCCTCCATCAAGGCGAAGGCCTCGCCGAGTGCGTGGTGCGCATCGGCAGAATTGCCGGTGTCGATGTACGCCTCACACAGGTCCACGAACTGGTCGATCATCACCATGGAATACTCAATCGAGCGACAGGCGGCAATTCCCTGCTGCAATTGCTCAATCCCCTTATCCCACTGCCCACGTTGGATCAGCACCCACCCCTCGAGACCGGTTCCCCAGGCCAGTGCCAAGGGGTACCCAGAGGCCCCTCCAATCCTCAATGCCGATGCAACCGCAACTTCCGTCGCACACACGTCGCGGCGCAGGCGATGGAGTGAGGCAGCCAGAATCCAGCCCATACAGCTCGTGAAAGGATGATTCACCTGTTCCGCTAGGTTAATAGCTCTGTTTGCTTGGGCGAGAGCCTGATCTGGATAGCCCATGAATTGCAGCGCGATAGCGCCATATATCAGGCAAAATACACCGGAATCAGATCCATACTCCAGGAGGTGAGGATCATGTCCAGCGGCCTCATAGAGAGCATAGCCGGCGACACTGTGGTCAACCGCTTGTGAAAAGGCCCCCATACGGTAAAGGGTCTCCGAATGGTGCATGTGACCACGAGCGACGAGCATAGGCTCAGCCATACGTATCGCCTGGGCAATCATCTGCTCGTCAAGATCGTAGGCTCTTGAGACTTCCCCATGTCCCAAACAATACCTACGCAGACCGACCAGTACCGAAAACCGTCGGGCAGAGTCGGGCTGTCGTTTCAGGAGCTCTCCTGCCCGGGTATATACGCTCTCGACTTCCGGCGCTGGATGGCCCCGACAGAGGACTAAGGGAACCCCGAGTACAAGCAGCAACTCCAACTCGCGCCGGTCTCGCTCCGGCAACGCCGGGGTAGCTCCTAAAAGCTCCAGAGCTCGCGAGTAGAACCGCACCGCCTCTTCGTGAGCGAGGGTCCTCTGTGCTGCCTCACCCGCTCGCTGATAGTAGGGGATAGCCTGCTCGGGATAGCCGGCGCGCTCATAGTGCAACGCTATCCGCGCGGATTCAGCGCCCCAATCTGCTGCCGACTGTACCTCGAGCGCTTGCGCGACACGGTGGTGCAGCGACCGACGCCGCGCCATACTCAACGCATCATAGGCGACCGCGCGCAGCCTATCGTGGGTAAAGTCGTATCCATCGGCTCCCTGTTCTCGAAGGATCCTGCGCCTCCACAGCTCATCCAGATCGCCCACGAGTGTATCTTCGTCATCGCAGCTGACCTGTGCCAAGAGGGTGTACGGGAACTCCCGACCGATCACGGCTGCGATACCCGCCAGCTCATAGGCCGAAGGCGAGAGCTGCCCAAGACGTGCCTCAAGGACTACACGCACTTTCGGAGGTAGCGGTAAGGTGGCAAGGTCCAACTTCTCCTGATGCACTACACCTACCGACCCACCTTCGATCCTCTCCATACGGACCATCTCCACAATGAAAAGTGGGTTGCCCTCACTGCCGAGGTACAACGAATGAGCAAGTGCCGGATCCAGATCCCTTCCGGCAAGCTGATCTGCCAGCGTGAAGGTGGCCTCCTGACTTAGCGGACCCAGCTCAATCTCCACCAGCTGGTCAGTATTGCGCAACGCACCCATAAGGGTGACTAGGGCTGGGTTATCCGTGAGGTTCTCAACACGAAGTGTGCCCACGATGAGCAAAGGCGCCTGAAGATCAAAGCGGAGGAGATAGTGAAGCCACTCCAACGTATCCCGATCACACCACTGCAGATCATCCAACAGGAGTACCAGCAGCTGCTTCCCAGAAAGCAGCACACGGGAAAGAGCCTCAAAGAGGCGCTGCCGCTGCCAGGATTCAGCGAAGGTACCGAATCGAGGTGGGGAAGGTGCCTCAGCTCGCAGCTCGGGTAGCACGCGCGATACTTCGCCCAACCAGACATTGTCGATGGGAGGGATAGGAAGAGCGCGCAGCCAGGCCGCGGCGGGGGCATAGGGCAGCTCCCCCTGAGCAGCGTAACAGCGCGCCACTGCTGTGGTGGCGCCCTTGCGATAGGCTGTGAGAAGCAGCTCTTCCGCCAACCGCGTCTTCCCGATGCCCGCCACGCCTGAAAGGACTACCATCCGCGGGCCGTTTGAAGCGGCAGCACTCAGGTTCGCCTGGAGCAATACCAATTCGCGCTGCCGCCCAACCACCGGTGCGGTCGTTGCGAGCTCGAAACGAGCCGGCAATGGTACCCATGACGAAGGCTCCGTTGGCAACAGCCGCTCATACGCTTGACGCGTGAGTGGATCAGGTTCGACCCCGAATTCCTGACGCAGCATCGTCACGCACATGTGATAGGTTCTCAAAGCCGCTGCACGGTTTCCACCCAGCGCATAGAGCCGCATCAACTGACGGTATGTGGCCTCATACATCGGGTCAATGCGGAGAAGACGCTGCGCAGCCAAGACGGCGCCGTCATACTCTCGTTCGCCCTCGAGAAGCCGCGCAAGGTGCACCAGCTTGTCTATGCATGTCTGACGTAGCCGCTCACGCTCGGGAAGGATCCAGTCGTCGTAGCAGCTAGGCAACAGATCTCCACGATAGAGCTCCGAGGCACTCTCCAGTGCGGCCCGCAGCCGGATCATGTCACCAGCGCGCTCAGCCTCCTGTGCCAGGACAACTGCACGCTCAAGATCTGCAACATCGGAGGTACAGGCGACGTCACGCCGCCACAGCAAGCTCTTGGCATCGACGGAGAGAAAGCGGTCAAGGCCCGGCAGAGCCTGACGCAGATGGTAGAGAAGGTTGCGCAGATTCGTAAGGGCTTGCTGTTCAGTCGAATCCGGCCAAAAGAGAAAGGCCACGTAGTGCCGCGGCTGAGAAGCATCCTGATGCAGGAGCAGAAAGGCCAGCAGCGACTGCAATCGCGGCGTGTCGACAGTGTCGACTGGCGCACCATCCAGATAGAGACGGAAATCGCCGAGTAGCTGGACTCGCAGCTTCGGGTCCAAGGGCTTTCTCCTAGCGCGCTACCCTTGATGGCAGCTTGGCGGTTGCCCTGATCAGAGGTCTTGGCGATGGCTGCTCGCGATGAAGTGATGCCTCCGTATCTCATCATATCACGGATACTGGGCGCCGGAAGGTCGACCTTATCCGCACCGGGGAGCGCTCAGAGCTTTCGGAGATCTCTCGGGCACGGAGGGCCTCGCAGGAAACTGCCTATTGACTTCTGGCCTCAGGTCATGCTATAGTAGACCCCGTGAGCACAGGTGGTCACGACCACCCGTGCTTTTTTTCGCGCGTTTTGCAGTTGACAAGCGGTTGAACTTCACTACTCTATTATTATCGGCATGCTACAATGCGGGCTGGTTGTCAGGGCCTAGACTCACCTCTATCCGGACAACCCAGGGGACATCCACCGCTCACTGGTCCCGCTGCGCCTGGCATAGAGCCGGTCTCGTGTAGCCCAAAGGAACTGTGGTCTTGGTTTTGGAAGAGCAATTCGAAGAAGAACAGGAAGAGGACACCGCGCCTCTTGATGCCTATCTCACCGGCGCAGAGACCCTGCTCGCGCTCGGGTATGAACGCGGATATGTCACCTACGAAGACATCCAGCGGGTGTTCCCCGAGGCAGAGGATGATGTCGGCAAACTCGACGAGACGATCTCCACGCTGATCGATTCAGGGATCGTCGTTGGTGGGCCGGGTGAGAAAGTGCCCAGTGGGCTTGCGAAGGCCTTCGGCGATCTCGAGGATCTGGAAGGTCTCGAAGACCTCGAGGATCTCGACGAGGATGGGAAGACCGAGGAAGATATCTACCGGGCGATTGAGATCGATGACACCATCGGTCTGTACCTCAAGGAGATCGGAAAGGTCCCGCTGCTCACCGCGGAAGAGGAAGTTTCGCTGGCAATCCGGATGGAATCCGCCAAGAAGGCCCAGGCCAGGCTCGGCGCTGGCAGATACGGCACCGACGACAGACGCTACGAACTCGAGCGCCAGCTCGAGGATGGGATTGACGCACGAGAGCACTTGATCCGGGCGAACTCCAGGCTCGTCATCAGCGTTGCCAAGAAGTACATCGGACGTGGCGTTCCCTTCCTTGACCTGATCCAGGAGGGCAACATCGGCCTGATTCGCGCGTCCAACAAGTTCGACTACAAGCGTGGTCACAAATTCTCCACCTACGCCACGTGGTGGATCCGGCAGGCTGTGACGCGAGCCATTGCCGACCAGAGTCGTACCATCCGCGTTCCCGTCCACATGGGTGACCAGATCAACAAGATGCTGCGGATCTCGCACCAGTTGACGCAGCGGCTGGGCCGCAGCCCCTCACCTGAGGAACTCGCGGCCGAGATGGAGATCCCGGCTCGCAAGGTGGAGCAGATGCTGGATGTGGCGCGCCGCCCCCTTTCGCTGGAGATGCCGACGGACGATGAGGGGGAGAGCACCCTGGGGGACTTTGTGGAGGATACCGAGAGCCCCTCACCGCCGGATCGCGTCAGTTCGGTGATGCTCCG
>JAFGNI010000101.1 GCA_016927095.1 Anaerolineae bacterium
GCGACCCGGATTTCGATCCCGTGCGAACGGCGGTGCTGATTACTGATGATGCGGTGACGAACGGTGGCTGCAATGCGACAGGGGCTCCGGTGGAGGCGGCAGGCGAGTGGGTGCGGGTATCCGGCTCAAGTGAGAACGAGGTCGTCATTGACCTGCAGGTGCTGTCGCCTGGATATTTGGTCGTCGCCGATGCTTGGTATCCCGGTTGGTCCGCGGCTATTCGGAAGCTGGATTCCCCTACGGAAGTGAAGTACGAGGACGTGGTGCAGGCTGACCTGCTTTTCCGAGCCGTACCGGTCGACGCTGGACGGTGGCGAATCACGCTATCGTATTCCTCATGGGGCCTTGCCTGGGGGACAGCCGCAAGTGTCGTAGGCGTGCTGCTTCTCTGGCAATATGCGAGGACTAGGCGCCGGTGCTGTGAGGTATGACACTGGACGCATCCGTAGCCAAACGGTAACGCGTTAGTTATGATATGCAGATGCGGTCCGAGGCGTCCGGTGATATAATAAATGCAGCGTCCGATGGCGGGCCGCTGCTGGTCCTTTACTCAGGGGGCGCATCGCGCGATAGCTCCAAGTTGGCTCAGGACATCATGGACCCTATGGTCATTTCTGCCTCACGCATCGTGATACCCCTCCTCAGCGTGGGCTCTCTCTTGCTGTTTCGTGCTCATCCAATCTGGGCGCTTACCTTGGCAGGTGTGGGGGGCGTTCTCGCCTTAACAGGAGCCAGTAAGCATGTATCGCCACGCCTGCGCCAGTGGGCGTTGCCCATGGCTCTGCTTATTGGTGGTACCGCGGCGCTGCTTCTTGCCGGCTGGTGGGGTGGAGCATCCGTGCTCTATGTGATCGGGGTAGCCGCGCTCGTAGTAGGGGTCGGCACCAGAGCGGGCCTTGTTGGATTGGCGGTGATCATCGCCCTGCAGATAGGGTACGGCCTCCTTCTCGTCTCGCGTCCACTGCCTCTTGGTATGGAAGAGGCGCTGTCGCTCGGTGCAGTGGCGCTTCACGCGGCTGTAACCCTTCTCGCGGGTGGCTTCGTCGTTGCCGTGCTGGATTACCTGATCAGGTGCTGGGCCGCGGACATGGATATTGCCGAAAAGCGGATTCAGCAAGCGAAGGACAGGGAAGAGGCGTTGGCCGATAGGATCGACGCGTTACTGGCTACACATCGCACGGTTCAGCAACGGACTTTGTACCTCGAGGCCAGTTTGGCCGCATCTCAGCAGCTATCGACGTTGCTCGGCATGGGTGAGTTGCTGGACCGTGCTGTGGTCTCGGCAGCGTCATACTTTGGTTTTGATGAAGCGCAGGTCTACCTGCTTGACGGTGTGGGAGAGTGGGCGACGTTAGTAGCCACGTCTCGCCAGGGGGATGTGGATCCGTTAGCTCGTGGCTACCGGCTGCGAGCCGATGGCGATACGCTTGTGGGATGGGTCGCTGCCCATCGTCAGCCGCGGGTGATCTATTCCGGGGCGAGGGCGTCGGAGCGCGAAGGCACGGTAGATCTGGCGGAGGTTGGCGGCCCAGATGTTCAGACAGTCTTGGCCTTGCCGTTGGAGGCGGGGGGGCAGATCCTTGGCGTGATCCTGCTTCTGAGCGAGCGCGAGGCTGTCACCAGTAAGGAGGATCTGAGCGTTCTCGAGGCGTTTGCTGACTACCTAGCGCGCCTGATCGATCATGCGCGCGGGCTGCGAGATGAGGCAGCGGTTTCGGAGATTGGTGGTCCGTTCCTCGGCACGGCTAACCTTCTGGCGACCGCTCGCACAGAAGCGGATGTCTATGACGTGATTCTAGACGTGCTGCGTGACGCGGGACCTGCGAGGGTGCTTGTCATTCGGTCGCTCAATGGTGGGGATGCCTTGCGCATCGTCCTGGATTACGAGGGCCAACGCGCAGAACGGGTGCAGGTAGATCTCGTTGATCTTAGTCCTCCTAGTCTCGTTGACCTGGCGCTCGTCGGTCTGGCGCTGGAGTCGCCCCTCTGGGCTGAAGACCTGACCAACCTGGATCCGTCGTTGAGCCCTGAACTGGGCCAGGCTCTGCACGATCTGGCGGATACCACCCGCTCGGCGGGTTTGGCCGTGATACCCTTACGAGCGAAGGCAACGCGCGTTGAGGGTGAGATTGTGGTGCTCTACGGCAAGGCACATCGCTTCAGCTCGGTTGAGCGCCGGCTGCACCAGTTGCTTGTGGATTTCGGCGGGGCGGCACTTGAGCGAACGCGGCTATTGGCGGAGGCTCAGGGGCGCATGGATCAGGCGCAGCAGCGGTCAGTGATTGAGACCCGAGTTGCACGCGCTATGGATGTGGACACGATTCTGAAGGTCGCAGTGCGAGAACTGGCGCGGAGTCTAAGGGCAGTAGATGGGGAGATCAGCCTGCATCCTGGCGGCATCACGTCTGCAGACGATCTTGAAACCCAAGGCTATGGGCCGGGTCACGTAGATCCGGGGGGTGGCAACTGATGGCATGGCCCACCAGACTGAGACGCGGGGCGGATCGATGGTGAAGCTCCGAACGGATAGCCTTTTGGTCCGAGGGCTGCTGCAC
>JAFGNI010000628.1 GCA_016927095.1 Anaerolineae bacterium
CTCCGGAATATCTGAGGTGAATCGTGAAACAGCGTCTACAGAGACTTGGGTTCGACACCGCAACCTGGACTCAGAACCTTATCTTGCTCGCGATTGCGTTTTTCATCCAGCGCTTCGGGCTTGGCCTGATCGATGGCGCGCGCACGAACTTCTTTGTGGAGAGCCTGGGCTTGGGCAGCGATCAGGTGCTCTGGCTTGAGGGCATCCGCGAGATCCCCGGGCTAGCCCTGATCTTTCTTGCGGCGCTGACGATGCGTCTCCCGCTCTCCTACCGCACAGCAGCTTCCATCATCTTGATGGGTCTTGGCTACGGCGCCTACGCTTTTATCGGCTCCTACAGCGCACTGCTGGTGGTCGCCGTGATCGCCAGCCTAGGCATGCATATGTGGCTCCCCCTGCACAGCTCATTGGCAATGAGCCTGAGCCCAAAAGGCAAGACGGCAACGGTGGTCGGTACCCTCAACGGCATCAGCGCTCTGGCGTCCATCATCGGTATGGGGGTGTTGGCCCTCATCGGCGGGCTGGTCACGCAGATCCCGCTCTCGGCCTACTACCTCATCGGCGCCGGACTCGTCGTTGTCGCGGGCCTGCTGATCCTGCGCGTGCCCCGCGACGTCGGCGTCACGGCGACCACCCCACCCCGTATGCTGGTGAAACGCCGGTACTGGCTCTACTACGTTCTCACCTTTTTGCAGGGATCGGACAAGCAGGTGCTCAACACCTTCGGGTTGCTGGTGCTCGTGGAGACCTTCGGCCTGCCGGTCTGGCAGATCAGCCTGATCCTGGTCGCCAGCAGCATCGTGAACCTGATCGGCTCGCCCTATATGGGCAGGCTGATCGATCGCTTTGGCGAGCGTGCGATGATCTCGATGAGCTATGTTGTGTTGACGGTGTGCTGTCTTGGCTTCGCTGTGAGCCACAACGTCTGGCTGCTGGTTGTTCTGTTGCTGGCGATCAAGCTCTTCATCACGGTGGGCATCGCCCTGGAAACCTATGTCTACCGCAACGCCCCTGCTGAGGAGCTGACCCCGACGCTGTCGGCTGGCGTCAGTATCAACCACGTCACGTCGGTAGGGATGCCGCTCGTGGCAGGCGCGGTACTGCCTTACGTCGGCTACGAGGGTGTCTTCTTGGGCACCGCGGGCCTGATCCTGCTGTCGATACCCTTCGCGCTGGCCTTGGAGGCCAAGTCCCCCCTGATGGCGCCAGTGGCAGCGACCGCCCAGGACTAGCGAGAGTAGCCGGATGGGGATGGAACTACTCAATCCGCGGGCCGTCATCAATGCCAACTACGTCGTGGGGCAGTACGACATCGCCTTCATCGTGCTGGACACGCTCCGGTACGACGTGGCAAGGGATGCCCTGCGCGCGGGACGAACGCCCAATCTGGCGGCGGTCCTGCCGGGCGGCGCGTGGGAGGTCCGGCATACCCCGGGCAACTTCACCTACGCCGCGCACCACGCTTTCTTTGCCGGTTTTCTGCCCACCCCCATCGCCCCGGGCCACCATCCCCGGCTCTTCGCGGCGCGCTTTCCCGGCAGCGGCACGACCACGGAACGGACCTACACCTTTGATACGCCTGACATCGTGACCGGGCTCGCAGCGATCGGGTACCATACGCTCTGCATCGGCGGGGTGGATTTCTTCAACAAGCAGAGCCCGCTGGGACAGGTTCTGCCGGGCTATTTCGCCGAGAGCCACTGGTCCCCGGAGATGGGCATCAACAGCCCGACCTCGACCGAGCACCAGGTCCGCCTAGCCGTGCGACGATTGCGGGAGATCCCAAGGGGACGGCGCGTCTTCCTCTTTGTCAACGTCTCAGCCATCCATCCACCCAACGCCTTCTTCCTGCCGGGCGCGAAAGAGGATAGTCTAGCGTCCCATGCGGCGGCCCTCGCCTACGTCGACCGGCAACTACCGCCGCTCTTCGCCGCCCTGCGCCAACGCGGGCCCTCGCTGCTGGTCATCTGCTCCGACCACGGAACCGCGTACGGGGAAGATGGCTACTCGGGCCATCGCCTCAGCCATCCCGTCGTGTGGACGGTGCCCTACGCGGAGACGATTCTGCCAGGCGCGATAGGCAGCTAGTGCAGGGCGACGGGCCGGGGTCCATCGCAAGCCAGGGTGCGGGGGCGCCCAGTCAACGACGCTTGTGCCGGACCATGGCCCGTCGCGAGCGGGGGGCGGGGATTCCTGACCCTTGGCGCTCGAGCCGGATCCCAGTCCGGCGGGCTAAGGCCCACAACGGACCGGCGCGCCTCACAGACGCTTCAGCCTGTCGACGGCCTCCTCGATCCGGGATGGGGGCGCCGTGATGGAGACGCGCACATAGGCGTGGCCTGACGGTCCGAAGAAGCCTCCCGGCGCGACAGCCACACCCGCTTCTGTCAGCCACCGGCGTGCCAGCGCCTCGGCATCCTGCCCATCAGGCACCCGCGCCCACGCATAGAGCGCGGCCCGCGGCATCGAGACCCCGAGGCCCAACTCGGACAGGCTGTCGACAAGCAGGACCAGCCGCTCGCGATACAGCGCGTTGCGCTCAGCGATCCAATCCTGGTCGACAGCGAGCGCCCGGGCAGCCGCCTCCTGCAGCGGTTGGAACATGCCCGAGTCCACGTTGGACTTGACCTGCGCCAGAGAAGCCAAGACCTCCGCATTGCCCACCGCCATGCCCATCCGCCAGCCCGCCATATTGTAGGTCTTGGACAGGGAGTTGAACTCGATCGCGACGTCCCGTGCGCCCGCCACCTCCAGGATGCTAGGCGCAACATAGCCATCGTAGGTCACATCGGCATAGGGTGCATCGAAGCAGATCAGCGTGTTGTGCGCGTGAGCGAATGCGACAGCCTTGGCGAGGAAACTCAGGTCTGCCACCGCGCCTGTGGGGTTGTTCGGGTAGTTCAGCCACATCATCACCGCACGATCCGCCACATCGGCAGGAATCTCCTCCAGGGCAGGCAGGAAGTCGTGCTCTGCCAGGAGCGGAAAGGTCACGACGTCCGCACCGGCTAGCAGCGTCCCCATCGCATAGGGGGCATAGCCAGGATCGGGCACGAGGACCAGATCGCCCGGATCGAGCATAGCCAGCGCCAGGTTGACGATGCCCTCCTTGGAGCCGATCAAGGGCACGACCTCCGAGCCGGCATCGAGCGCCACGCCAAAGCGGCGCGCGTAGTAGGCTGCGATTGCTTGCCGCAGCGCGGGTATCCCGCGATAGCCGGCATAGCCGTGGTGCGCGGCCTCGCGTGCGGAATCGCACAGCGTATCAATCACCACGCCAGGCGGTGCCAGATCCGGATTGCCGATGTCGAGCCGGATCACGTCCAGGCCACGCTGCCTGGCCCGCGCCACCTCGGCGGACCAGAGGGCAAAGGGATAGGGGGGCAAGTTGGTCAGACGGCTCGCTCTTTTCACGCGCTCTCCTCCAGGATAGCCACCAGCGCACGCAAGCCCAGCTCGTAACTGCGCCAACCGAAGCCGGCGATCTGCCCGATACAGACGGGGGCGATCAGTGAAGTGTGGCGGAAGCTCTCGCGCGCGTGCACGTTCGATAGATGCACCTCCACGGCGGGTAGACCAATACCCGCGATCGCGTCGCGCAGCGCCACGCTGGTGTGCGTGTATCCACCGGGGTTGATCAGTACCCCTTCCGCCCAGTTCACCGCAGCGTGCAACGCGTCGATGAGCGCGCCCTCGCTGTTGGACTGCCGTATGCGCAGCGTGACGCACAGGTCCTCCGCCAGTGCCGTCAAGCGCTCGTTGATCTGAGATAGTGTCACGGAGCCATAGGTTTCCGGCTCGCGACGTCCCAGCAGGTTAAGATTGGGGCCGTGCAGCAGCAAGATGTTGTGGTTCACGATGCGCCTGTACCTCCACAGGTGTGCAGACCGGCTATCAGCCGTCAGCTTTCAGCTCAATCAGGACCTGACGAACGACGGCGTCAGGTACATCATC
>JAFGNI010000102.1 GCA_016927095.1 Anaerolineae bacterium
CGCTTGAGCGACAGCGTCTTGGGTATCCCGTCCACCAGCGCCAGCAACTGGATACCAAAAGTGGCCTGCAGAGGCGTGTGCTTGAACAGCCGGTTGAGGGCCTTCTGTGGCTGCGTGCCGCGTTTCAGCTCGATCACGATCCGCATCCCCTGCCGGTCCGACTCATCCCGCAGGTCACTGATCTCGTCCAGGCGCCCCGAGCGCACCAGACCGGCGATGCGTTCCAGGAGGGTTGTCTTGTTCAGCTGGTAGGGAATCTCGGTGACGATGATGCGGAAACGACCGCCGCTCATCTCCTCGATCTTGGCCACTGCGCGGACCACCGCCTTGCCCCGGCCGGTGGCATAGGCCTTAATAATGGCGTCGTTTCCCAGGATCTGGCCTCCTGTTGGGAAGTCAGGTCCGGTGATGTGCTGCATCAGTTCCTCGACGCCAATCTCCTCCTGCCGCTCCCAGTTGTCAAGGATATGGACGAGCGCATCGACGGTCTCGGCCAAGTTGTGCGGGGGGATGTTGGTCGACATACCGACGGCGATGCCTGAAGACCCGTTGACCAGTAGGTTGGGCAGCCGGGCAGGGAGCACCATCGGCTCCATCAAGCTCTCGTCGAAGTTCTCCGTCCAGTCGACGGTGTCCTTCTCGATATCGTTCAGCAGCTCCATCGCGATGGGGGCCAGCCGCGCCTCCGTGTACCGCATCGCTGCAGGGGAGTCCCCGTCGATAGAGCCGAAGTTGCCCTGTCCATCGACCAGCATGTACCGCACCGAAAAGTCTTGGGCCAACCGCGCCATCGCCTCATAGACGGCGCTGTCGCCGTGAGGATGGTACTTACCCAAGACCTCACCGACGATGCGGGCAGATTTCTTGTGGGCGCCATTGGGCCGAATCCCCATATCGTACATCGCGTAGAGGATACGGCGTTGTACTGGCTTGAGTCCGTCCCGTGCATCCGGCAACGCTCGTGCCACGATCACGCTCATCGCGTAATCTAGATAGGCGCTGCGCATCTCCTGCTGGATGTTGACATACTTGATGGTGCCGATGTCAGTCTCTATGGACTCTGTTCTGGAGCGATCTTCTTCCAAGTGGTACCTACCTCCGAAGCCGAACATGAGCTGGCAGCCAGCTTTGTTGGATTCGACTGGGTTCTACAATAAAGGAAATGCCACGAGTTTCCGAATGAATATTATACCGCAAACGGCATGGATTTCGAGTCTGAGGTGGGCTAGGATTCTTGGTGACGGCAACGAGCGCCCCGGAGGCTTGCTTCGCCAGGTGTGCCCCACCTGTGGAGGGTGTCTTCTTGGTGCCCGTGCGTTGAGGTTCCGTCAGCGTACGGTCACGGCGTTAGCGCACAACCCAAGCGTCAACAGCGAACTCTCCCTCAACCAGCGCCAACGTCGCTTCATGCACACCTGGGAACAAGCTGCCGTCGATGCGCGCTGGCGTGCCGTCAAGCTGGAGCTCTAGTGTTCTGCCTGTCTCCTTCACGACTCGCACCGTCCCGACGGTGTCCCCTGGGATGAGCACCAGCCGCCGGCCGTACCACGTCAACGTGACCGTTGCCCCCGTCGCACTCGCGACGCGATAGCTGCCCAGGACGGCGCTAGGGGAGTCGACATCGGTCCACGTGCCCGAGTAGGCAAGTTGCCACGCCGTCTCCTGATGATGCCCGGCATACAGGGTGGGTTCCAGGTTGGTGAGATAGGCTGCCACGCTCTCATAGACGGGCATCGGCGTGAAGTCCGGCTCAACGAGGCGGAAGTAGTAGAACGGCTGCTCCCGCTCGCTATCCGAGGCGCGCTTGAAGAACCAGACGGCGGTCACACCGGCCCATGGCCAGTCCCGCTGGATGCGTTCGAAGGCGAGGGGGGCCCAACGCGCTTGCTGGTCCAGCGTGACGCGACCGAAGCGATCCGGAATCCCCTCCGGCGCGGCGTTGCTGTTCATCTCGCTGATCCAGATGGGCTTCGCACTATCGCCATTGGCGACCATCACGTCACGGATCCATGCGGGTCGTGAGAAGTTGATCTCTCGCTGAGTGACGCGACGGTCTGTAGGACCGGACCAGAGCATGTAGTCGTTGACGGCCATGATATCGAAGCAGGGCTGTGCGCCTGCCGCGTACATCCGTTGCAGGAAGACCGTATCCATGAGGTTGTTGCCCTCGTAGGTGGGGTTCCACGTGCCCAGCTCCGAGGTCTGGGCCATCGCACCACTGATGACGATGGCGTTGGGATCCACAGCCTTGATGCGCTCGTAGGCTGTGCACAATAGCCTTGTATAGCTCTCAGGGTCTACAGGTTGCTTGCCCCACTCTGGATAGATGTTGGGCTCGTTCCAGACTTGGTAGTAACGGATCCGCCCCTGGTAGCGATCCACCACAGCGGCTGCATAGTCGGCGAAGTCCTCGAAGTTGTCCGGTGGCGCAAAGGCACCACGATCTGTCCCATTCGCCCGGCTCCATGCCGGGGGCGCCTCGAGCCGCGCGATGATCTGGAGATCAAAGGTCTCCGCTAGGTCGACGATATTATCGTACTTGTCCCAGGCCGAGCGAACCGGTTCCCAGCGCCGATCCTCGAAGTCGCCTTTGGCGTGGATCTCAATGTCATACCACGGAAAGGATTGACGAATCCAATGAAAGCCGGCGTCGGCGATCATCTGCAGCGAAAGCTCGCGCTTTGCCACCTCGACCTCTTGCTCCAGGAAGGTGTTAATACCGAAAGGCGGGAGGTCCGTGTGCGCGACTGCGACATCTGGCGCTGTCTCTGGCTGTGGGCGCAGCCATCCCAACGCCCACGCGACCATACCGCGGGCCTGCGCCAGCGGGCGCTCTTCTCCGGTGAGGCTGAATGGGATATCGTGGAGGGCGGTGCCGGGTCGGCATCCTGGCAACAAAATTGCCACGCTGAACAGCGCGGCAAGGAACAAGACCAAGCGGGGATTGCAGCGTCGGGGCATGGGCAATGTTTATAGCATCTTCAGCCGGTTAGGGACCGCGACGGGCTCCTTCTCCTCGACCATCAGTGATACCGACAACGGTAACTTCTTCTTGATGTAAGCACTGACCTCGGCCAAGGCCTTCTCGTAGACCTCCAACAGCGACGTGTCGTCTTCCTTGTAGCCACTCACCGTGCGACGCGCGCAGGTACAGCATCCCAAGGACGCGCGGTAGCTATCCAAATCGCACGTCAAGCAGCTACCAAGGCGGATCATCATTAGACCGAAGGCCAGTACTTCTTCGTGGTTGTGCGGCAATTGTGAAATGCGCCGGATAAGATCCTGCCACTGTGGGCCACGTAGATCACCGAGTTGTTCGATACAGCGGGGCGGGAAGAGAATCTCGCTATCTGGATACATTAGGTCCTATCAATGCTTGCGGCAATAAGGTCGGTACGTGCTACCGAGCGGAAGATTCTAACCAAATTGTGGTAATAATAGCATACTCAGAGGCGATTTTCAAGGGCTGTACAGAGATAACCGGATGCTCGCGACACGGGATTGCCTTGATGAGCGGTCCCCCAAAAAAGGAGAGGACCCGGCTAATGCCGGGTCCCCCACTTAGCTATATGATCCATATACCACCTCCTACATAGGAGATACGGCACCTGAGTGTGCGCGCCCACAATAGGCACCGTCCAATTTCCATTATAGCATACGTGTCAAGTCTTGGTACAGGTGAGTTCCCTCTAGAAGCTCGGGGCGGTGCTGGCCTGGATGCTCATCGACCAATCGACCTGGTCCTGGATGATCATCTCGCCCAAGGTATCGCCATAGGCCGTAAGTTCGGGGATCGCGCTCGGATCATCCATCGCGATCGGTCGCTCAAAGTCAACTTGGAAGCGACGGAAGTCGAGGTCCTCGAAGAAGGTGTCGACGAGGTGGACCTGCTGATCGGCGGCGGAACTCATAAAGGCGCCGAGCAGCGGACTCAGCCATTGCCATACCCACCAGCGGTTGACGTGGTCGACATTGACGACGTGGGGGTCTCGTCCGGTGCCTAGGCTGATCAAGGTCGTCTCCGCTGGATCCCATCCCAGGCAGTACTTGATTTCGTACGCCGCTACGTAACACGGGTTGGCGTAGGAGCCGACCCCACCGTCGACATAGCGTCCTTCTACGGCGGGGAAGTAGGTCGGCACAGAGCTGGACGCCAAGACGGCCTTCACGACGGGCCAAGGCGCATACTCAGGCTTCCACGGCTTGATGAAGCGGGTGCGATTTTCAATGAGATCGAAAGCTGTGATAACAGTATCGATGCGCGGTGACGAGTCCCAGAGATCGCCCATCGTCAGGGCGCCAAGGTGCTCTTGGAGGGCGGCGCGGAGCGGTCCCTGAGGGTACCGGTAGTGCGTCAGGAACCACAAGTGGCTCCGCAGGCTCTTGCGGAAGACGTGGTTCCCAAGCTCCGTGTAAAGGCGGTGCATTTCGCTGCCGCTCAGTCCGACGGCAATGCCCGACGAGATGATCGATCCGGTTGACGTGCCCGCCGCCAACTGGAAAATCTCGGAGGAGCCGAGGCCCAGGTGTTCTTCCAGGATTGCCAGAGCGCGTGTCACCATCACGCCCTTGATGCCACCTCCGTCGATGGCGATCGCCACGTGCTTCCGGAACGGTTTCACGGCACTTCTCCTCTCGGTGGCGCGTCGTTGCCGCTGTGCTAAGTCTGCACAGGATGGTAGCATTGAACCCGAAGGGTGCCAAGTGGCTCGATTAGGCACAAAAACGCTCTCACATCACCTTGATGTGAGAGCCTAGTGTCGGGGCGGGCGGATTCGAACCGCCGACCTCACGGACCCAAACCGTGCGCGCTAACCAAGCTGCGCTACGCCCCGGACAATCCTATTTATACTCGGAAACGGCGGTTCGTCAAGGTGCCCAGGAGAGGCGTTGGCTTTCGATGCCGGGCAATGTGGGTCCCAGGTCAAGGATCTGTCGGACGTCCCGCGCGCCTAGGTTCATGACGTAGATGGCCCAGCTTCCGCTGCGATTGCTCACGAAGGCGATGCTGCTGCCATCTGGCGACCATGCCGGCAGCGCTTCATCGGAAGCGTCGGTCGTCAGTTGCTGCACGCCGCCCTCAGGGCTGAGCAGGAAGATATCCCAGTTGCCTGTGACATTGCCCATGTAGGCCATCATATTGCTGCCGGGAGCCCAACTGACCGCGGTGTCACTCTCACTGCCGGTCAGCCGCCCGCCTGGCTGATCGTCATCAGGATTGTCCAGGATGATGCCGCACAGTCCCTGCCCGTCGCAGCCCGTATAGGCCAAGAGGCCCGAGCGGCTCCATGCCGGGGCCCATCCCGCGGCAAGGCGCTGGGGTTCACCGACGCCGTTGGTGTTGGCGATGTAAATCGCCCAAGCGCCATCTGACTCTTGTATGGCATAGGCCAGCCGCTGACTGTCCGGCGAGAGTGTAGGCCAAGCCTGTTGCGCCGGCGTGAGGAGCT
Source organism: Anaerolineae bacterium (assembly GCA_016927095.1). The sequence continues at coordinate 5,451 of JAFGNI010000102.1, forward strand.
GAAGTGGCACCCCTTCCTCCGGCAATTCCATCTGCACCGAGGCGCTGTTCCTGTCGCGGTAAGCCACGCGTCCCGTATTCCATTCCCACCAGGGTTGGTCGGCATTGTTGGCCACCGGAATGATGCGTCCATCCGCATAGAGCGCGTAGAGACCAAAGACGCCGGTGGTGGCATTGTAGACTGGGTAGGCCAGGCGCCCACTGGTGAAGCCGGCGATAGGTTGCGGTGTGAGTCCAGCCACAGTGCCGCTTACGGGTACCGGCGTCGCGATCAAACACGTCTGTGCCGCGCTTGCACGTCTCTCCTCAAGGGTGGTGTCGGCGAACATGCGCAAGGCCCGGCTGTACTCAATCTCGGCGGGACACATCTCGCCCTGACTTGCGAGGTAGTCACCGTACTCGATGTGGGCGCGATAGAGACGCTGTGTCACGTCTTTGTAGTCCGGTGCGGTCGCCGCTAGAGCCTCAAAGCGTTCGATGCACAGCTCCCAGTCAACGCCCCAGTAATTCAGGGCGTCCAGATACCGCACGGCAAGGTTGCGCCTCGCCACAACGTCGGCATCCAGCGGCCTGAGCGCAATGGCCTGATCGAGGTAGGAGATGCCCACCTCCAGCAGGTCCTGGTCGAGGTAGCCAATCCCTGCCTGGTAGAGGCTGTCGAAGAGCATAGCCTCGACGTCCGCCTGCGCGAAGTTGGGGTCCAGGGCTCGAAGCTGGGTCAAGGTACGGGCGGTGGACACCCAATCCTGCTGGCCGTAGGCGGCCTGGGCCTGGGCCAGGAGCTGCTCCGCCAAGGAGACGGCGGCTTCCAGGGGGGGCGTCGGCTGGACTTGGAGCCTCGCTCTGGCTTCAGCGAGGCCCTGTTCGGCCAGCGCGTTGCCGGCGTCAATGCCCAGCACATACTCGAACTCCGCAGCAGCACGCTCGTGGCGACCGTCATTGAGCGCGACAATGCCTGCCTGATAGTGTTCCTCAATCACGGCTTCCCGGCGTGCTCGTCGATCTCGTTCGCCGACGTAGACACCATAGTATGCGGCGGCAGCCATGACACCGACGAAAACAACGATGGCCACAAGGGCTAGCAGGAGCCGGCGCCAGAGATGCCGGGGCTCGGCCACCACCGTGGGAGTGGGTTGCCCGAGCTGGCCCGGCGTCCCTGATTTTGGCTTGCGCAGCCACGGGAAGCGGCGTCTCTTCTCCTGAATCAGGGTCGCACCGCAGTGGGGACACACGATGGTAGCCCCACCCAGCGGCTCACCACACTGGGGACAATCCTGCATGCCGGCTCAATCCCAGTGGAATTCCTCGAGGGCCAGGCCCCCGACAAACTCGCGCAAGAGCGAGTTCTCCGGCACCAGATCCCGATCCACGGGCTGGAACCACTGCAGGAAGGCCAGCAGGCGCTTGGCCTCAACCCATTGGGGTGCCTCTGGGTCGACCTGCAGCAGCAGCGGCTCGGCAAGGGGTTTGAGTACCGCTAGCTCATAGACCAGCGCGGAGTTGAACATCACATCCGCATATTCCTGATAGGGGAAGATGTGGCGTTTTTCGCCGCGGCGGACGCTCTCCCATCGCCGGAGCGTGTCGGTCGCGCTGTATCCACGGGTGCGCGCATCGCGTGTGATGCGGCGAATTAGGCGCGTGTCGGTGGTGGGAACGCGATTGTGCCGGTCGAGGTTGAGCTGGGTCAATGCAGAGACATAGACGCGGAACAGGATGTCGTCCTGTAGTGAGTAGACAAGATCGGGGTTGAGCGCGTGAATGCCCTCCACGAGGATCATCTGCTCCGGCTGTAGTTGTACAACGGCCCCGGGTTCGCGCTCCCCGGTATAGAAGTTGAACCTCGGCAACTGCACCTCGTCGCCCTTCATCAGAGCCTGGAGCTGTTCATTGAAATGCGGTAGATCGAGGGCCTCCAACGCCTCGAAGTCGTACTCGCCCGATGCGTCCTTTGGCGTGTCGTCGCGGTTCACGAAGTAGTTGTCGAGTTCCAGTGCGAAGGGCCGGATGCCGTGTGCCAAAAGCTGGACGGCCAGCCGCTTGGAGAAGGTGGTCTTTCCTGACGAAGAAGGGCCGGCGATCAACACAAGGCGGATCTGGTCCCTGCGCTCATAGATCTGCCGCGCGATGCCGGCGATCACTTGTTCGTGGAGCGCTTCCGAGACCAGGATGATCTCACGAATGCGGCCCCGCTGGATGGCCCGGTTCAGCCCCCCTACATTCTCTGTCTCGAGCCGCCGTAGCCAACTCCCGTACTCTCGGAAGACCCGTTTGAGCTGTGGATAGCGAATGGGTTCCTGGAGCCGGGTCGGTTCATGCCGGCGAGGGAACTGCAGGATGAACCCTTCTTCCCAGCGGAGAAGGCGAAAATAGTTGAGATAGCCGGCGCTGGGCACCATATAGCCGTGGAAATAGTCGCGGTAGCCATCGAGGCCGTAGAGTCGCAGATAGGCCTTCTGGGAACGGTTCCGCCCCTCGAAGATCGCTACTTTGTCGGTCTCGGTCCGGCCCGTAAAGATCTCAAGCGCTCGATCAAGGGCCACTTCCTCCTCTCGCAGGATGGGCACATCTGCGTCGATAAGGTGTTGCATCTCCTCTGCCAGTCGTTGGAGCTCTTCATCGGTGAAGGGCGGACGATTCCGCGCTTCACAGAAGTAGCCCCCGTACGGCAGGGAGTGATCGACGTAGATCGCGACGCCGGGGAAGATCCGATGTGCGGCTGCTACCATGAGGAAGGTCAGCGAGCGCCGGTAGATGCGTACGCCATCAGATTCCGAGAGATCGATGGGCTTCACACAGCAGTCGCGCTCGACGCGGTAGGTGAGTTCACGGAGGTGCCCATCGACGAGGGCTGCGATCAGGGGGGCCTCAGGATCAGGACATGCGACTTTCAGGAACGCCTCTAGCTCGGTGCCAACGGGGCCCTCGAAGGTTGTACCGTCCGGGAGCGTGATCAGGGCTGTCTGGCGGGGCGGGGCGGGTGTGATCTGTCGCGTGTCCTTCATAGTAGGTTGGCCTCGTTGACCGGGAATGGGCTAAGCGACGGTAGTATACCGTCTTTGAGGTGTTTGTAAAGCAGTGGCGATTTGCAGTTCTGCCGGGCACGGCTAAACTGACCGTAGGTACTGGTTGAGGGAGGTGTGGCAATGAAGCGTTTTGCCGTGTTACAGCTATCCGGTTGTGCGGGATGCGAGGTCTCACTCCTCAATGCTGACGCTTGGGTGGATAGATTCACCCTCACCTATATGCCCTTGGTCGTGTCAGCCGATGATGTACCTGAGGTTGACACGCTGTTGATCAGTGGCGGCGTTCGGACCGATGAGGATCTCTATAAGCTCCGGCGCGCGGTGAAGCGCGCCCACGAGGTCGTTGCCGTGGGCACCTGCGCGATCTCGGGCGGTGTCGCCAACCTCGGGGATCGCGATGAGGTGCGCGAGCTCTTCCTGGTACACTCGGAGCGCCATCACGTGCCCCGTCTTCTTTCGAAAAGCCACCCTGTGGACGCTTATGTCAATGTGGACCTCTACTTGCCGGGATGCCCCCCGACGCCCGAGCTCTTCATGGCTGTCCTCGAGGATCGTGAGGCCTTTCAGGCGAGCAAGACTGTCTGCCAGGAGTGTGGGCGCAAGAAGTTGCCTGATATGAAACCCGACCACCTCGTTGGCTTCCAGAGCGGTGTGGTTCTTCCCGGTATCTGCCTGATCAACCAGGGTTATCTGTGTGTGGGTTCGTCGACGCGCGGTGGGTGCCGCGCCCCGTGTCCGCGTGCCGGGCACCCGTGTGTTGGCTGTCGGGGTCCCTCGGACGTCTTCATTGAACGGGAGTCCCAGGTCTGGTTGACGAGCATCAAGCGTGTCTTCAATTCGCTCACCAACATACCTGAGGACGAGCTCGATGCGGCGCTGCGATCTCCTCAGCTGGCCCTGTTCCTCTTCCAGTTCTCAGACTACGCGGATGGCACCCGGCCCCCACGACCGAAAGAGAAGGTGCTGTGATATGGCGACACTGACATTTCCGCTCAGCCGTTTGGAAGGCCACGCGCGCGTGGAGATTGAGGTCCGTGATGGCGAGGTGCTCGCGGCGCGCTTTCAGGCCACGGAGTACCGGGGCTTTGAGTATCTTGTTCGGGGTGGTCCGGCGGAGCAAATGCCTGTCATCGTGCCGCGTATCTGTGGTGTTTGTTCGACGGCGCATCATGTGGCTGCGGTGCGGACACTGGAGGATATCTACGGCGTGACGCCGCCGCCCCTCGCCCAGAAGCTCCGGGAGCTCCTTATGCTCGGCCAACTGCTGCAGAACCAGGCGACCTCCCTGTTCCTCTTCACCATGCCCGATCGCTTTGGTGTCGATAGCCTGTTCGACACTGGAGAAGCCACGTTCCGGGGGGCTATGCCGGTGGAGACGCGGACGCATGCGCTACAGGTGCGACAGGTAGGGACACACCTGATCGCGTTAGCCGGCGGGCAGTTCATTCATCCGGTTAAGGCTGTCGTCGGCGGTGTAACCTCTGGTATCGATGCCGCAGCTGCCGCCAAGATGCGCGAGGAGCTCGAATGGGCTTTGCCCGTGGCAGCAGAGCTGTTTGACTCATATTGGCGCGCCTCCCAAGCGCTGTCAAAGCGCTTGGGAACCTGGGGAGATGACGAGCCTGCCTGCTATATCACCTCGGTCGGACCTGAGCACCCTAACTACTACGGCGATCAGGTTCGAGTGCTGGGCTGCCGTGACGAGGGCGATGTCTGTACGATCTTCCCTGCCAGCGCCTACGAGTCATTTCTGACGGTGGAGGAAAACGACTATAGCTATGCTCTTCAGACGAGCTACCAAGGAAACGTCTTGCGGGCAAACAGCCTTGCGCGGATCAACCTGATTCAGAAGATGGGGACGCCTAGGGCCGATGGCTATCTGACGCGTTTCCATGAGGAGTTCGGCCGACCTGCGCACGCGATTCTGCTCTTCGATCTGGCTCGGGGCATAGAACTGGTGTACGCGATCGAGCGCTCATTGGAGATACTCTCGGATCCGCTGGACCAGGAAGACACGGGTGTGGCCTACACCCCTTGTGATGGGGAGGGCTATGGCCTGGTTGAGGCGCCTCGGGGTCCTCTCATTCACCATTATGTTGTAGAGGACGGCAAGATTGCCAGGGCAGAGTTCATCATTCCGACGATCCACAATCTCTTGGCGATCGAGCGCGCGCTCCGGGTCGCCGCTCGCCGGTACGTGACCCTTCACGCCGTTGATCTGGAGCTAGAGCGCGCTGTCGGTCGTGTGGTGCGTGCTTTTGATCCCTGCATTGCTTGCGCCACCCACTGAGCCGCCGCCTAGGGAGCGGGCGCCCGCGCGCTTGGCGTCCACACCGCAGGCACAGCCCAGGTGATTGGCGCTGTCGCTAGAGGAGTTCTTGATGTCATACTGTCGACAGTATCAGATCCTGTTGGCCTTTGGCCTCCTGCTTCTCTTGTTGCCAATGGCACAACCCGCCAGAGCGCAGGCGGGTACCGTTTTCCATACCGTGAAGCCCGGCGAGAACCTGTTCCGCATCGCCCTCTACTATGGCACGACGGTCGACGCCATCCAAGCCGCCAACGGGCTAACCTCCGTCTACATCATGGTGGGCCAGCAGTTGTTGATACCGGGGGCCACCAACGTAGCACCACCGTCTGTCCCGTTGACACCGCCCCCGGAGGGCGGCGTAGCCGGTGAACCGACGCCTGTGCCTACGGCTGCCGTGGGCGATATCAGTGCGCGCACCTACTTGGTGCAGTCTGGGGATACGCTGACCGCCATTGCGGCGCGATTCGGCGTCTCGCCGTGGCACTTGCGAGACATCAACGGCCTTTCGAGCTCCAGCCTGATCTACGCCGGCATGGAGTTGATCCTGACGGGCTCCTCCACCCAGGAATCTGAGCCAGCTGCTACACCAACGCCTGAGCCCCAAGTCGAGACTACCCCCGAGGTGCCCGCGACTGAGACGGTCACGCCAGAAGCTACTGCGACGCCGGCAGCCGGCGAGAGGACCTATACTGTGCAGCGCGGCGACACGCTTACGCAGATTGCTGCGCGTTTTGGCACCTCAGTTGCCGCGCTCTCGCGGCTCAACAGCATCGCCAACCCCTCCCAGATCTATGTGGGGCAGGTTCTGCGGTTGACAGGCACTGCCCCGGCGCCCACAGGCGCCGGAAAGCTGATCGTGGTGGATCTGTCCGACCAACATATGTGGGCCTACGAGGGTGACCAGTTGGTATTCTCCTTCGTCGTGTCCACAGGCGCGGCGCCCTCCTATACAGCTGCCGGTGACTTTCGGATCCAGAGCAAGATCCCCAATGCTTACGGTTCAGCGTGGGATCTCTGGATGCCCTGGTGGTTGGGCATCTACTATGCCGGCTCTGTCGAGAATGGCATCCACGCCCTGCCGATCCTGTCCAACGGTCAAACCCTCTGGGCCGGCTATCTTGGCACACCCGTCTCCTACGGCTGTGTTGTCCTGGGCACCCAAGAGGCTGAGCTGCTCTACAACTGGGCGGAGATTGGCACGCCCGTCTCAATCCGTTACTAGGAGGCCCCATGGAGACCCAGACTAAGCCTAAACTCAACTATTCCCGGACACTGCTTATCGGCTTCGGATTCTTTGGCATCAGCGTCCTATGGACCCTCTACAATGCCTACGTCCCCATCTTCTTGCAGGCAGGTAATCCGAGATTCGATGCGCCTGGCGAGGTCGGCTTCGGCTTTGAAGCCGGCTTGACTGGGGTGATCATGACCCTTGACAACATCGCCGCGTTCTTCCTGTTGCCGGCGATCGGCGTCTGGTCGGACCGGGTCTGGACGAGGGTAGGGCGTCGCATGCCCTTCATCCTGGTCTTGGCTCCCATCTCGATCATAGCCTTTGTCTTGATACCCTTTGCGGTCAACGCGATTCCCGCCGATCTCAGCGGACAAGCCGGGATGTTGCGGTCGCAGCTTGTGCTCTTCATGGTCGCGATCGGGGTCTTCCTGACGGCGATGGCTGCCTTCCGGACCCCTGTCATTGCGTTGATGCCCGATTTGACCCCGAGCCCTCTCCGCTCTCAGGCCAACGGCATCATCAATCTGATGGGGGGCGTCGGCACGCTCTTGGCCACCTTGGCGGGGGGGCTTCTCTATGGCATGGGGCGCGTGGTACCCTTCGTTTTCGGGGGCCTGTTGATGGCCTTCGCCATCACGATGCTCTTCCTCCTCGTCAAGGAGAAGCGAGAAGGTGTCTCCGAATCCGCCTCCGACGAGGAGGGACTTGGCGCGCTGCGAGCGCTCACGGCGGTCTCTCCCGAGGCCCGCCGCAGCCTGGCGTTCCTGATGGGCGCGATCTTCTGCTGGTTCGTGGGGTACAACGCCGTTGAGACCTTCTTGACCTCCTATGGCGTCAGCGAGTTAGGGATGTCGCCTGGTACAGCCGCACTGCTGATGGGTGTGGCTTCGCTGTCTTTCCTCGTCTTCGCGGTGCCCTCCGGGTACATCGCGGCTCGTTTCGGGCGACGCCGGACCATCATCACTGGGCTGACTGTCTTCGGGTTGCTGCTGGCCGTCAACTTCTTTCTCCAAAATCCCGCGCTGATCTGGCCCATCATGGGTATTGGGGGCCTGGGATGGGCGTTGGTCAACATTAACTCACTTCCCATGGTTGTAGATACCGCCGCGTCCGATGCAGACCTGGGGACCTATACCGGCTTCTACTATCTGGCGTCACAGCTTGCCGCTGTAGCCGGTCCGACGATCAACGGGTTCATCGTCCAATGGGGAGGGGGCGACTACAACCTAATTTTCCTCGTGACGCCTGCCTTTTTCCTCCTCGCGATCCTCTGCATGCTTGGTGTGACCCGAGGTGAGGCTGTAGGATAAATCTACTCAAAATATTGACAAAATATGTTCAATGCGCTATACTGGTATCGTTTGCTGAGGTATTGGGCTTTGTGCTCTGTCTTGCTGCAGCGGGAACAAGTAGAAGAAGCAGGATTCGGCGCGGCGGATGGGGTTGGTGAGAGTTGTCAAGTTACCAGGAGATATGAAGATGGACAAGCCACTTGAGATTACGCCAAGTTACTATGATGTTTTCCGGAACGATCTGTTGGATGAGCCGTTTGACGAGTGCAACAACGAGATCGAGTGTGCGGTCGGTATGATTCTGGAGGCCATCGGCGAGGATGTCGAACGTGAGGGCCTCCAGAGAACACCTGGTCGCGTTGCGCGCATGTACGAAGAGTTGACGGCGGGCTATCACGTCGATCCAGACCACCTGATCAACGGCGCGCTTTTCGACGTCCAGTACAACGAGATGGTGCTCGTGCGTGACATCGATTACTACAGCCTATGTGAGCATCACATGTTGCCGTTCCTGGGCAAGGCCCACGTGGCCTATATCCCTGAGAACAAGGTGATTGGCCTCAGCAAGATTCCCCGCATTGTGGAGATGTTTGCGCGCCGGCTTCAGGTTCAGGAACGTATGACGCAGCAGATTGCCGAGTTCCTGGATGAAACACTGCATCCTCGGGGTGTGGCTGTGGTGGTGGAAGGACTGCATATGTGTGCGGCAATGCGTGGTGTCAAGAAGGCCAACGCCCGCATGACCACCAGCGCGATGCTTGGCGAGTTCAAGGATGATCAGGCAGTGCGGGCTGAGTTCTTTGAGCACATCCAGCGCACCGCTGTCCATTTCTAGTCCGTGACCAGATCTGAGGCCGGCTGGTTGGCC
>JAFGNI010000629.1 GCA_016927095.1 Anaerolineae bacterium
ACCAACGACCGGACGCGCAGTGAGACGATGTGACCGTTGGGCATGTGGAGGACGTCGTAATAGAAGCCGTCTTCGGCGTTCCAGATGCCGACATCGTGACCGCCTTCACGGCCCATATGAGCCAGGGCGTAGGAGATGTAGATGAAGTGCTCAAAGAACTTCGTTGCGACGTCCTCGTAGGCCGGATTCGTGCGGGCCAGCTCCAGCGCGATGCGCAGCATGTGGAGGCTGTACATCCCCATCCACGCGGTGCCGTCGGCTTGATCGATGTGTCCGCCCGTGGGCAAGGGTTTGCTCCGGTCGAAGACGCCGATGTTGTCCAGGCCGAGGAAACCGCCCTGGAAGACGTTGTTGTCGTCGTGGTCTTTCCGATTGACCCACCAAGTGAAGTTGAGGAGCAGCTTGTGGAAGATCTGCTCTAAGAAAACGGTATCGGCTTCGCCGGTGACCGCGTGCGAGATCTGGTAGACGCGCCAAGCGGCCCAGGCGTGGACCGGCGGGTTGACGTCACTGAAATCCCACTCGTAGGCGGGGATCTGCCCGTTAGGGTGCATATACCATTCACGCAGCAGTAGGCGCAGCTGGTGTTTGGCAAACCCCGGGTCGATCATAGCGATAGGCACGGCGTGGAAGGCGAGATCCCAGGCGGCGTACCAGGGATACTCCCACTTGTCGGGCATCGAGATCACCTCGAGGTTGTAGATGTGCGTGCGCCAGTCGGCGTTGCGTCCGTTCCTCCGCGACGGCGGCGGCGCCGGTTGGGCCGGGTCACCGTCGAGCCACAGCTCAACGCTGTAGTGGTAGAACTGCTCGGTCCAGACTAGACCGGCCCACGCCTCGCGTTGGATCCGGCGCGCGTCTTCATCGAGGTGAGGATGGTGGGTAGCGGCATAGAAGTCGTCGGCCTCAGCGATTCGTTGCTCGAAGACGGCGTCGAAGTTATCAAAGGGGCGGTCCAGCGCCCGGGGACTGAACCGGACCTCGACCACGAGTCTCTCGCCGGCGGGGATGGTCTGGCTCACGTGCGCTGCGGCTTTGGTGCCGCGGTGATCGGGGTTTACACGGCTAGACTCGCCGTCCACAATCGCGCGGTGGAAGGCATCTTTGACGTAGGCGGTTTCATTGCGACTGCCAAAGAGACGTTCGTGGTTCGTATCGTTCTCGGTGAAAAGCAGCTCGGGCCGCTCTGCGCCCGGTGACCGGACGTACCACCAATAGGGATCGAGGTGCCGTTCGTTGGCGCTTACAGCGGCGATGCCCTCGTGCGGCGGTACCACCTCGTGGATGTCGGGCCGAGCTGGGTCATAGCCCCAAGCCCAGGTGTTGCGCGCCCACAGATGGGGGAGGATGTGCAGCGGTGCGGGCTCGGGTCCGCGGTTGACGGCCGTGACGCGGCAGAGGAGGTCCTTCTCGTCGGCTTTGGCCCACTCGATTGTGATGTCGAAGAGACGCCGCTCGGCCAGCGCTTCCCTTAGCGCGTCGGTGAGCTCGTATTCGGGGTCCTCATAGCCGCGGCGTTGGTTTTGGGTGACTAGGTCCTCATAGGGGTAGGGAACCTGTGGGTATTTGTAGAGCATCTTGAGATAGCTGTGGGTCGGCGTGGCGTCGAGGTAGAAGTAGAGCTCCTTGACGTCCTCGCCGTGATTGCCCTCAGGCCCGGTGACGCCGAAGAAGCGCTCTTTGAGGATGGGGTCGCGCTCGTTCCAGAAGGCGACGGCGAGGCAGAGGTTCTGGTAGAGGTTGGTGATGCCGCCGATGCCGTCCTCGTTCCACCGGTAGGCGCGGCTGCGCGCCTGATCGTGCGTGAAGTAGCGCCAGGGCTCGCCATCGACACCGTAGTCTTCTCGGACGGTGCCCCAGGCGCGGTCTGCGAGATATGCGCCCCACATCCGCCAGTCCGCGTTGCCTGTCTCGGCATCTGCCAGCCGCTGATGTTCCGCCGTCTGCATGCGTGGCATGGTGGCCTCCTTTGTCTGAGCGATGTGGTATGGAGTGTAGCGGCTGGCGACGGTTTGGGCAAGGTTGGGGCGGCTCGGCGGGACGCCAGCCCGAACGGCGGAGGAGTGGCGGGGCTGCGTAGGATGCGGGCCGGAGCGGGAGCGGATCACGCGTTTGGGGCCCAATGGCCCGAACGTAGATCCGCTGGGAACGGGGATGTGGGTGGGGTGGGCGGCGCGACGGCGCTATTCCATAAGGCCCTCGCGCCAGGCGTAGACGGCGGCTTGGGTGCGGTCGGATAGATGGAGTTTGCTGAGGAGGTTGCTCACGTGGGCCTTGACCGTACGCTCCGTGATGACGAGCTCCTCGGCGATCTCGGCGTTGGAGCGACCCTCGGCGATCAGGTGGAGTACCTCGACCTCGCGCGGCGTGAGTTCGGCTGCCGGGTCACGGGCCTGTGGCGGCGTGGCGACCTCGGCCATGAGGCGCCGCGCGATGCGGGGGTGGAGCACAGCATCACCTTTGCTGGCTGCCTGGATCGCTTCCAGCACCGTGTCAGCGCTGGCGTCCTTGAGCAGGTAGGAGAGAGCCCCGGCCTTGATGGCGGCGAAGATCAACTCGTCCTGCGAGTAGCTGGTCAGGACGACAACCTGCGTATGGGGGCTTACCTGCCGTATCTGACGGGTTGCCTGCACCCCGCCCTCGTCGGACGGCAAGGCATCCGGCTTCAGCGGCAGGACAAGATCCATCAACACGACGTCGGGCACTTCCCGGGCCACGCCTTGAACGGCGGTGGTAGCGTCGCCGGCCTCGCCTATAATCTCCACATCCGGGCGTGCACTCAGGTAGAAGCGCAGGCCCTTGCGGACAACGTCGTGATCGTCGACGATGAAGACGGTGACCTGGTCCGGCGATGTTCTGTTCTTTTCGGGCATAGACTCTCCTGCGGGCTAGACACGTTAGCCGGCGCATTTTGGGACAGTAACGTCCCCGTTGAGCTCACCTGGCCGGCGAGCTCAACGGGTCGGTCTGTCGGCGAGGCGTTAGCTTTCTTCGGCAGGCCCGGTCGGGAGGTTACCCAGGAGGAGCGTGGGGCTAATGCCGTGTTCGGTCAGGACGATCTTGGCGTTGTTCTTCAGCGCCGTCTCGGTCATCTCGATCTCGCGCAAGGTCTTGGCGTTGCCTAGGAAGTAGGCGTTGGCGGCCTCGTTGACCAAGCGGATCGCTTCGGCGCGGCCTTGAGCGACCTTGATCGCGGCTTCACGCTGGCCCTCGGCTTGGCGAATCGCTGCCTCCCGCTCACCCTCGGCTCGCTGGATCGTCGCCAGCTTCTGTTGCTCTGAGGCCTCGAACTCACCAGTCGCCAGGAGCCGCATGGATCGCCGTTCCTGTTCGGCGGTCTTCTGCTTGTGCATCGCGAGCTTGATGTCCTCGGGGGGATCGATCAGCATGATCTCGACCTTGCTGACGATCAGGCCCCAGTCATCCGCGAACTTGTTCAGGACGCGTTCCAGGTTGGTAGCGATCTTCTCGCGGGCGACGAGACTCTCATCCAGGGTGAGGTCGCCGAACTCCTGGCGCAAGTTGGTCATGGCGAGTTGGATGACGGCACGCTTCCAATCATCGATGTTGTAGAAAGTGCGCTTGATGGACTCCTCATCGGCCTTGGGCCGGACCCACATCACGCCATCTACCCGGATCTCGACATTGTCCTTGGTAATGACGGGCTGCGGGGGGATGTCCATCGTATGCTCACGCACATCGCGGACGCGGGTGATGTTGGCTATCGGGATCTGCAGGTGGAAGCCTGGCATGACAAAGCCGCTGTACTCACCCAACGTCTCCTGAATGCCGCGCTCGTACGGCTTCAATGTATAGATAAACGACCCAATCGTTCTCATCGTTCCTCTCCTCTCGTGTGTTCGGGTGGGGGACCCGGTGGATGAAATGTGACCAGTGCCATCATCGTGATCGCTTCATACTCCCTCCGTTGCCTGTCTCACAGCGGCTTCGTCGACGATACGTGCGATGACGATCGCGACCAAGGGCAAGGGGAGGTGTGTGTGGAGCGTCACGTCCGCTACCTGTCCGCGCGGTGTGACGGCCTCCCTCCCGTTTGGCTGTGTGGATAGCACCGGCGCGCCCTGGTCATCGAGCAGGACGAAATCGCCGGCAGCACGTTCTCCGTAGGTGAGACGGTAGATGCGGTCGTCATAGATGATCTCAGTCCAGGTATCCATCTGTCGCCCGCGGTAGTGCATCGCTGCAAGGACCTGTCCCTTGCATTCGAGCAGGGCGCGTCCCCTAAGGCCACGCACGCGACGCAGCGTCCATTCGGCGCCGCCCATGTCCCAGTGGTAGCCGGCCCGCTCCTCGACAAGGCGGACCAGGGTGCTGGTACCTTTGTCCTTCGACTGAAGCACATGCGTCTGCCGGAGCCCCAGGAGCCGGCGTTCCCACTTGAGCTCCAGACGACCTGGTGAGGCCGTCGGGTGCCTCAGATACCGCTCCTGCTCGACGGGTAGCCATGGCCATACTTGTCCGACGGGTATGACCAGACGCTCGCCCAGCCACGCCCAAGCCTCGGGGCGCACGACCGGCGAGGCGGCGCTACCTGCACCCACGGACTCAACGCGGTCGCCCTCGGGTAGCAGGTCTGGGAGCCGGCTTCCTTCCGGTGGCGTTGGCTCCTCAGTCGCGGCGCTTGTATCGGAAAGGGCTCGGGACGCAGGCCGAGGCGTGATCTCAACCTCTGCCTGGATCGTCGTGCCGGTGCCCGGCTGGCTCGTAACTGTTAGGCGACCGCCCACGGCGATCAGACGCTCCTGCATGCTGCTGATGCCCAATCCCTTACGCGTGCGACGGGTATTGAACCCGATGCCGTTGTCCTCAATGCTCAGGATCACGCGCTGTGCAGCGCAGTGCAGCCGGATGTCCACCCGCGTCGCACGTGCGTGACGGGCTACGTTGTGGAGCGCCTCCTGGGCAACCCGATAGAGCGTCTCAGTGACCACCGCTGGCAGCCACTGGTCGTTGCACTGGACGTCCAGGTAGACCAACAAGTGCTGACGCGCCCCAAAGATCAACGTGTAGTCGTTCAGAGCCGCCGCCAGCCCACGCTCCTGAAGCGGCGCCGGGCGCAAGTCCTCGATGAGCCGCGTGGTCTCCTGTTGTGCGATCTGCGCAGAGGCCTCGATCTCCCGGACCATCTCGAGGAACTCGGGAGACATCGTGCCGCCTTTGTCACTCTGGAGCTGGATAAGGGTGCGCACGGCGCTCGCCGTCATCGCCAGGCTGAAGAGGTGCTGCTTCACCGTGTCGTGCAGCTCCCGGGCCAGACGGTTTCTCTCCTCGACCACTGCCAATGCACGGACCTGATCGGTCAGACGGGTGTTGCTCTCGCCGAGGCGATCTAGGTCCTGCTCATCCTCCTCGAGATGCTCCACCAGGACGTTGAGCTTTCTGGCCAACATCGCCAGCTCATCGTGTCCCGAATCGGTGGCTTTGAGGGCCAGGTTGCCGCGAAGCCAGGCTTCACTGACCATCGTCAGTCGCTCAATACGACGCTGGCGCCCGCGGGCCAACCACAGCGCCACAAGCCCCGTGATAGCGCCAGTGACCAGGCTGACGCCGATGGCAGGACCGAGTGAGACGGCGGTCAACAGCAGCTGCACGATCAGTGTCACACTGGTGACCATCGCTGCCTGTAGCAGGGCGACGCGATATGCAAATGGGGGACGTGTCCACGGGCGTTCAGTTCTCATATCCTCTTACCTGAATGCATGCTCCTCAAAGCTGCTTCTATCGTAACAGAGGAGGGCGTTTCTGTCATTGCGCTCTCGGATGAAGTTGCCATTGGACTTCCGACCAATGGCGGCGGCCCGGCCTGCCAATGGCTGTCGCTGTTCATATCTTTGACTTGGGGTGCGCTTCAAGGTAAAATACCTCTAACTTGGGAGAGGGCCTTCCAGCCGTTCGTGCGACCGTCATTGGGGCGGCTGTGCAAGGCCTTTCTGTTATGGATCCGCCCAAGCACGGAGAGACTATGAAACCCACGATTCTCAACAATCGCTATCGCGTGATGGAGCTTGTCGGGGCAGGCGGTATGGCCACCGTCTATCGGGGAGAAGACCTGCTTCTAGAGCGCCAGGTTGCCGTGAAGTTCCTGCGCGAGCCCTACGCCAGCGATCCTGAGGCAAGGGAACGGTTCCTGAATGAGGCACGTTCTGCAGCAAAGCTGGATCATCCCAACATTGTCCACGTGTATGATGTTGGCCAAGACGAGGGGGACCATCCTTTTCTGGTCATGGAACTGGTGCCTGGAGAGGACCTCAAGGCCCTGATTCGGCGTGCCGCTCCTTTGCCCGTTGCGCAGGCGCTGACGATTGCGCGTGAGATCTGTGAGGGTGTGGGTTTGGCCCATCGGGCAGGCATCGTCCACTGTGACCTCAAGCCGCAGAACATCCTTCTGACGGAGGCCGGTCAGGTTAAGGTTGTGGATTTCGGCATTGCCAGAGCACTGCAGCAGGACGAAGCTGATAGCGAGCCGGTTGAGGTTGTCTGGGGAAGTCCGCACTACCTGTCTCCCGAGCAAGCGATGGGGCGCAGGCCGACGCCGGCCTCAGACGTGTACAGCATCGGCGTGATGCTCTATGAGATGCTGACCGGGGTGCCTCCCTTCCATGACCCTGATCCCTCTGTCTTGGCGATGAAGCATTGTCGCGAGGAGCCACCGCCACTGACATCGCTCAACCCACGTGTCCCTTCGGGCCTCGATTGGCTGGTCAGGAAACTCCTCACCAAGGAGCCGACGCATCGCTATCGCAATGCTGATCAGTTGGCGATGGCGCTGGACAGCTATCTGCGCCTGGGGCAGGACTCGACGGGCCCGCAAGTGCCCCTTGTCGAGGAGACGCCGGTCGTCCCGACGCATCCGGCGGCTGGAGTGGAGCCGCCCCGGCGCGGCGCCGACGGTAGCGAGAGGCAGTCTAGAGCAACCGAGACTGGCTCTCATGTGCCGGTCGACGACACCCAGCCGGTGGCCCGGCGAAGCGGTTTCGACAGCACGCTGTGGATGCTCATTGGCGTGGCGTCGATTGCTGTCGTCGGACTGATCCCGCTCTGGTTGTTCGTCTACCGGGCCTACACGGCTCCGGTAACCGTGCCAACGCCGGGTCCGGACATCACACCGGCGCCAGCGACACCGGCGCCCGAGAGCCTCGTGACGGTGCCCAATTTGCGAGGGCTGAGTGCAGCGGACGCGCAGCGGATGGCTGAGAGCCTCGATTTGCAGTTGGAGGTTCTGGGGGAGGAGGAATCCTCGGACGCCAGACCAGGTGCAGTCCTGGAGCAAACGCCGGGCGTTGGGATCCGGGTGCCTGTGAGTTCTACCATCAGTGTTGTGTTGGCTGCAGGCAGGCCGTTGGTCATGCCGGAGGTCGTGGGTTACGACCTAGATGTGGTCCAGCCCGGTCTGGAGTCTGACGGGCTGATCGTGGAAGTCGTGGCGCTTCGGAGCTCCGAGCCCGAGGGCTGGGTCCTGGATCAGGTGCCGGCCCCCGAGGTAAGCGTCCGAGCCGGCGACACGGTCACCCTCACCATCAGCGGTGGGGCCGATCTACCCGTTGTGCTGCGTACCAATCTCAACGGTCAGGTAATCCTGGAACAGGCGTGGGTCTCGCAGTTCAGCTACAGGCCCGGTGACAGCGTCCCTGTAACGCTCCGCTGGCGGTGCATTTCCCCCCTGAGCGCGTCCTACAAGGTCTTCGTGCATCTGCTTACCGCCGATGGAGGCGCCCTGATCGCGCAACGGGACTCGGTGCCTGTGAACGGGCTTCGGCCGACCACAGGTTGGACGAGTGGCGAGATTATCAGCGATCCCCACCAGGTGCTGCTGCCCGACAGCACGCCATCGGGCACTTACCAGATCCGGGTAGGGCTCTACAATGACAGTGGGAGACTGCCTGTCGCGGATGCCGGAGATGCTCAGGTACTGGATGACACGGTTTTCGTGACGAAGGTGACGGTCCAACGCTAGATTGGCAATTCGCACCTTACCGCCGGTGCTTTTTCGGGTATAATCATCTTTGTAACTAGCGTGGGACATGAGTACGACATTTGGCGGGCCGAGCCCGTGTTTGGAAGCCCGACCTGCGGGTGAGGAGGCTTTATGAAGTCAAAAGGCAGCAGTAATTTCGTGTATCTCATCATCATTGCCGCTGTGCTCTTTCTCGTATACAGCTACATCTCCGGTGGGACAAACAGCCCGACAGTACCGTTGAATCAGGTAGCGACCGATGCTAATGCGGGGAAGATCGCGAGCATAATCGTGCGGGGTGATGAGCTAAGTGTAACCTATCGACAGCGTACCGAGACTGGCGAGCAGGTCGTGCTCTCTCGGAAGGGGCCGGAATCGACGCTGATTGAGCAGCTTCAGGCCCTCGGCGTTGGGGGCGACGTTCTGCAAGAGATCGATCTGGATTACGAAGAGCCTGTTGATTGGGGGACGCTGATCAACATCGGCGTGACCCTCATCAGCATTCTGGCCGGTGTGGCGTTCTTCTACCTCTTTATTCGCCAGTTTCAGGGCGCCAACAACCAGGCGCTGTCGTTTGGCAAGAGCAAGGCACGCATGTTCTCCGGCGATCGTCCGACGGTCACGTTTGATGACGTGGCGGGTGTGGAAGAGGCCAAGGAGGAGCTGAAAGAGGTCGTCGAGTTCCTGAAGGAGCCTCAGAAGTTTATCAGCCTAGGCGCGCGAATCCCCAAGGGTGTCTTGTTGGTCGGGGCGCCCGGCACGGGAAAGACCTTGATGGCGAAAGCTGTCGCCGGTGAGGCCGGCGTGCCTTTCTTCAGCATCTCGGGCTCCGAGTTTGTGGAGATGTTCGTGGGTGTTGGCGCGAGCCGGGTACGCGACCTATTCGATCAGGCCAAGCGACACAGCCCATGCATCGTTTTCGTGGACGAGATTGACGCGGTTGGGCGCTATCGTGGGGCCGGCTTGGGTGGCTCGCACGACGAGCGCGAGCAGACACTGAACCAGATCCTCGTGGAAATGGATGGGTTTGACACGGACACCAACGTCATCGTGGTCGCCGCAACGAACCGGCCCGACATTCTCGATCCGGCGCTACTGCGTCCTGGGCGCTTCGACCGGCGCGTTGTCTTGGACCAGCCCGATATCCGCGGCCGCGAAGCAATCTTCCGAGTCCATACGCGGGGCAAGCCGGTCTCGGCAGAGGTCGACCTGGAGGCGTTGGCACAGTCGACGCCCGGCTTCGTGGGTGCAGATATCGAGAACGCCGTGAACGAGGCGGCGATTCTGGCAGCCCGGAAGGGCAAGCGGCGCATCGGGACGGCAGAGTTCCAGGAGGCCATCGAGCGCGTCATCGCCGGCCCGGAGCGCCGGAGCCGTGTGATCAATGAGGAAGAGCGCGAGGTCTTCGCCTATCACGAGGCAGGACACGCCGTGGTCGCTTACTCGTTGCCGAAGTGCGATCCGGTGCGCAAGATCTCCATCGTGGCCCGCGGTATGGCCGGTGGTTATACCTTGACATTGCCAGAAGAGGACCACTACATCATGCAGCGCAGCAAGATGCAGGATGAGATGGCGAAGATCCTGGGTGGGCGCGCGGCAGAGGAGGTCGTCTTCGAGGAGATCAGCACCGGCGCCTCCAACGATCTCGAGAAGGTCTCGCAGCTGGCGCGCAACATGGTGATGCGTTACGGCATGAGTGACGAGCTTGGGCCGCTGGTCTACGGTCGGAAGGAGGAGCTGGTCTTTTTGGGCAAGGAGATCGGTGAGCAGCGCGACTACAGCGAGGCGATGGCCGAGGCCATCGACAAAGAAGTCAGAGACTTCGTCACCGTCGCCTATGAAAGGGCGAAGGAAGTCCTTGTCCAGAACCGGGATGAGCTGGATCGCGTAGCCAAGGCGTTGCTTGAACGCGAGACGCTCTCCTCCGAGGAGTTCGAGGCTGTGATGCAGGGACGTGCCCTGCCCGAGCTGAAGGACAAGGACGAAGCCAAGCAACCGAAATCGGAGCCTGTGCTCAAGCCCTCGGCGGCAGCAGCTTAGGTCCGCATACGATCGGAAGAGTCGCCCCCACGCCA
>JAFGNI010000630.1 GCA_016927095.1 Anaerolineae bacterium
CCCAGCGGTCAAAGGCGTGCCGCGAGGATATACCTTCCCCATTCGCGACATTCGGGCAAGTGCCGGCGCCGGTTTCCTCTACCCGTTAGCCGGAGACATGCGCACGATGCCCGGCTTGCCAAGCAGCCCGAACTTTATGAACATCGACATCGTTGACGGCAAGATCGTCGGGTTGTCGTAGTGCCAGCAACCCGGTGCTTGCGCTATCCAGAAAGGAGCATCTATGACAGCGAATCTCATTGACGGAAGTGCAATCGCAGAGACAATCCAGCAGGAAGTGGCAGAAGGCGTCGCCCAACTGAAGGCGGAGCGCGATCTGGTGCCGGGGCTTGCCACCGTCCTAGTCGGCACCAACCCGGCCTCGCAGACCTACGTCCGGATGAAGCACCGGCGCTGTGGCAAGGTAGGCATCACTTCCTTCGGCGTAGAGCTGCCCGAAGACGCAAGCCAGGAAGCCGTGGAGGCCAAGGTCCGGGCGTTCAATGCTGATCCCGCCGTCCACGGCATTCTCGTGCAGTTGCCTCTCCCAGACCACCTCGACGAGGAGGCTGTGCTCAGCGCCATCGACCTCAAGAAGGATGTCGATGGCTTCCACCCGATCAACATTGGGCGGCTGGCGATGAAGGGACGAACGCCGCTCTTTGCCCCAGCCACCCCAGCGGGCATCATCGAGCTCCTCGATCGGCTCAAGCTCGAGATCGAGGGCAGAGAAGCCGTGGTGCTGGGCCGCAGCAACATCGTGGGGTTGCCCGTTTCGATGCTGCTTCTGAAGCGCAACGCGACCATCACGATCTGTCACTCGCGAACCCAGGACCTGCCGGGCGTCGTGCGCCGCGCCGACATCTTGATCGCAGCCGTTGGGCGCGCCGAGATGGTCAAGGCTGACTGGGTGAAACCTGGGGCCGTCGTCATCGACGTCGGCATCAACCGCGTGGACGATCCGACGCTCGAACGGGGCTACCGCCTTGTAGGCGACGTGGCGTTTGATGAGGTCAAGGAGGTCGCCGGCTGGATCACGCCAGTGCCCGGTGGCGTCGGACCTATGACGATAGCTATGCTGCTGCGGAACACGCTCACGGCAGCAAAGCGCAGCGCGGGCTCCTAGCCGACCGACCGTTCAGAGCACCCTCCCACAGGCGGACTGTGGGAGGGTGTCCCAATCCTCGACTCCCGCCTAACGCACGCTCGGCGCTGCCACCGCGTGGGCGGCACCGATGATCGCGAGTTGATCATAGACCTTTCGTGCCAGCGGCACACCCTCTGCGCGACAGACCTCCTCATGTTCTCGTTCCTTGAGGCCGGCGAAGTAGACTCTTTCGGCGCCCGCTGCTGGCGCCGACGTCCGCAGACTGTGTAGCAGCCGGTCCATATCCTGGCGGAAGGCTACCGGATCGCGGAACGCTGCAACATCGACGGCGCCGAAGAAATGGCCTACACGCGCCGACGACCCCGGCGTGTCGGCGATATCTGGCCCGAAGGCTGCGCCCGACAGGACTCCGCAGAGAATATCCACCATCACGGAGAGGCCATAGCCCTTGTGCCCGCCAAAGAGCTCACCCAGCCCGCCCAGCGGCAGGATTCCGCCACCCATCTGATTCGTCAGGTTATGAAGTATCTCTGCCGCATCGGTGGCAGCTTGTCCCTGAGCATCCACGGCCCAGCCCTCTGGCAACGCCTTGCCCTGGCGGTTGTAGACCTCGATCTTGCCCCGCGCCACGACGGTCGTCGCCATATCCAGGACGAAACCGCCCTCGGCATCTGCTGGGGCTGCAAATGCGATAGGGTTTGTGCCAAACAGGGGCTCCCGCCCAAAGGTGGGAACACCGAGGGCCGCGGTGTTCGTCATGGCGATCCCTAGCATTCCTTCCTCCAGGGCCATCATCGCGTAGTACCCGGCGATGCCAAAGTGATTGGAGTCGCGCACGCATCCCATCGCCACGCCCACGTCTCGTGCCTTTCGGATCACGCTGGCCATGGTCTTGACGCTAACCGGCGCACCCATCGCGCCGTGAGCGTGCACGACGATGGAAGAAGCCGTCTCCCGCAACACCTCGGGCTCAGCGTCCACGCGCATAAGGCCGATCTCAAGTCCGTATACATATCGTGGCAGGCGGGCAACCCCGTGAGAAGGGATGCCTCGTGTGTCCGCCGCCACAAGGACCGACGCCGCGATCGCAGCGTCCTTTTCCTCGAGGCCCAGGGACTCGAAGATATGGGCGCAGAAGCTCTCCAGCTCAACAAGATCAACGCGTACCTCGTCACTCGCCATCGACGCCTCCCTAGAGTCTGCACACTCCCAATGGTGACGACATCTTACAACAGCTCGCGGTCAGTTGCCAATCCACCAACCTATGCCATAATAACTAAGTTAGAATGCGTCGAGAGCCGAGCCTTACCAAGGCTGCAACGCGGTGCCGCCAGGCCACACCACAATCAATGCTGACGAGGAGCAAGGTATGCTAGTCAAAGACAGGATGACCCACAGGCCAGTGACGGTTACGCCGGACACTCCCGTTTCTGAAGCCCTGAATATTATGCGCCAACATAAGGTTCGCAGGATGCCCGTCCTGGACAGGCGCGAACGGCTTGTCGGCATTGTTGCAGAAAAGGACCTCCTCTACGCCTCCCCCTCACCAGCAACCAGCCTTAACGTGTACGAGATTGGCTACCTGCTCTCCAAGCTCACGATTAAGGAGATCATGACGCGGGATGTGGTCACAATCACTGAGGAAGATCCGCTGGAGCAGGCCGCTCGCGTGATGGTGGACAATGCCGTCGGTGCCCTGCCGGTAATGCGCGGGGATGAGCTGGTCGGCATTATCACCGAGACCGACATTTTCAAGGTCCTCCTGGAGATGATGGGGGCCCGCGATGAGGGGATTAGAATGAGTCTGTCGGTGGAGGATACGCCGGGCATCCTGAGCAGGATCGCCGGGGCTGTCGCTGCCGCCGGCGGTGACATCGTCGCCCTAGGCACCTTCTACAGCGACGAGCACCATCATGGCAACCTCGTGCTCAAAGTCCGTGGGGTGGATCAACATGCACTGCTGGAGGCCATGAAGAAGATCGATGTTACGGTTAGCGATATCCGTTAGCGCGGGCCTAGCTGGTCCGGCGTAGTCACTGGTGCTCCATCGAAGCCAACGATGCGCATCGGCATCATCGCTGACACGCACAACGACCAGAACCTGACGCAACGGGCGTTGGCTCGCCTGCAGCAGGAATCGATTGGCACGATACTGCACGCGGGCGATGTCACGAGCGCCCGCCTACTCCAGCTGTTCGAGGGCTATGACGTATGGATTGCCAGGGGGAACATGGATCACGATCCGGCCCTGATTCCCACAGCGCAAGCGCTCTTCGGTCCGGGGCGGCTCAAGGCGGTTCACACCTTAAGCCTCAACGGCTGCAACATAGCCATGGTCCACAACGGCGAATCGCCCTCGGCCCGGGAACTCATCAAGACCAAGGCCTATACCTATCTGATCCACGGGCACACGCACCACATACGGGACGAGCGTATGCTGTCAACGCGGATCATTAACCCCGGTGCCATCGGAAATACCCGCTGGCGCCGTCCTTCATTTGCCATTCTCGATCTGGGGACTGACGATCTGAGCATCATCGAGCTCTAGGAGACAGCGGGCATGCATCTTGAAGAAAGCAAGCGCACGCTGATGCGGTCTGATCTGTTTCGTGGTCTCAATGAGTCCTACCTGGACATCATCCTAATGATCTGCGAGGAGATCAGATACCTGGCGGGCGATCTGATCTTCCGTGAGGGGGATCCTGGCGATGCGGTCTATATCATTGCGCAGGGCGCTGTGGAGATCGTACTGGAGCCGCGAAGCGACCGTGAGGCCCAGATCCCTGTAGCCGTTATGGGACCGACGAGCACCTTCGG
>JAFGNI010000103.1 GCA_016927095.1 Anaerolineae bacterium
CCCCTTCAGCTAATCCCTCCTGTTCTTGCCGATATCCACAGCGTGGTCTGGATCGACCTCGACAACGGCAGTGTCACCACCGACGGGGTGGTTCAGGCCAACGAGCTTCTGCGCACCGAGGGTCGCTTCGTCCTGTGGCCATCGCAAGGCATCGTTAGCCTGGGCACGGAGACAGTGCCCATCACCTTCTCACTCACGCTGCCCGAACCGATAGGTACGGAAGTCACCTTCGGGTCAGCCTTTGCTTCGCTCAACCTGAGCGACACGTTGGCCTTTGCCGGGGGCGCGGCCCTCACGATACCCGACCTGCCCGGCGGCGCCACAATATCGCTGCCTAGCGCCGCGTTCCTCGTGGACTTCGACGCATGGCATTTCCTCTTTGACGTCGACAGCGACTTCGAGCTGGCGTTGGGGTCCGTCACGGTGGGCGTGGAGGGACCCGGTGGGGCGCATTTTGAGCTTGCGATCGAGAGCGGCTACCTTTCCCTCGACGGTGAGTTCGAGGTCCCCCCCCTCGAACTCGAAGGCACCCTGGAGATCGACCTCTTCAGCGAGATCGAACCCGATATCTGGTACACCCCTACCCACACGACCAGCCAGATCGCCGGCTTCAAGGGTCACTACCGCGTCGAGGCCACGGTGCCTATCCCACTTCCGCCTCCGCCGCTGCCGCCCGGCCCCGCGGCCCTGAATATCACTGGCGAGAGCGTGATGCGCCTGCCCTTCCTCGACCCGGACCTGGACCCCTTCGAGCCGCCCTCCTATGGCAGCAACGGCACATGCGAGCTGGAAGTGGGCATCGGTATGGCGTCTCTCGGCTTCGAGATCGGCGGGACAAGCTCCGCCATCGACTTCACCAACAAGAAGATCTACTTTGCATCAGAGTCAGGCATCGCGCTGGGCGACCTCGTAGAGGGTCTGCCCGCCGGGCTGGGCAACATCGGCTTGGGACCCAAAGCTCAGGCGGAGTTCATCTTTGACTGGGATGCTGACTCGTCCGAGTACATCGCCTACACTAGCGCCATCAGCGCCGCGTACACGATGCCCGTTACCGGCAGCACAATCCTGGTGGGCAGCGGGCGCTACAACTATTACGGTTTCCAGGCCGACGTGATGTTCCTCGTCGACTTTGACCTGAATGAGGCCTACGCCGGGGATCATGTTGGCGGGCTCTACATGGGCGGCAGCCTCGGGCTGCCCATCGACGTGGGCACACCGGTCTCCGTGACGGGTGGCATCAGTTGGGACGGTGAGCTGCTCCTGACTGGCGTCAGCAACATCGAGATCGCCGGCCACCAGCTCGCCGGTGCCACAGTCACCCTTACCAACGACGCACTCTCCCTCAACGGCATGCTCGACATTCCCGGTGTCGGCTCCGCCACCGTCGATGGCAATGTGACGGCCGATGGCACCTACGCCTTTACTGGCACAGCCGCGCTCACGCCCGGGGGATTCGATCTGGCGGGCGCCACCGTGATCTTCAACAACGCCGGTCTGTGGATCGATGGACAGCTCGACCTGCCGAACGATATCGCCACCGTCGCGATCACCGGAACGGTAACGCCTCTCGCCTACCACTTCGAGGGTACCGCTGATCTGACCTTGGGCGACTTCGATCTGGCATCAGCCCGCGTCATGCTGGACAGCAGCACCGGGCTGTATGCCTCCGGTGCCCTCACAGTACCCAACGCTGGCTCCGTGAGCCTTGCTGGTGCGATTGCTCCAAGCGGCGCGTTCACCCTAACGGGAACCGGCGTCCTCGCCCCCTACGACGTGCGCATCCTCAACGCGAGCTTCACGCTCCAGCGGCCCGTCGGCGGTCCCACCACTTTCACCGGCGTAGGCGCCGTTTCGGCAGGTGGGCACACCATCGCCTCGGCCAGCCTCACCGTCAGATCCGACGGCTACATCTCCGGGGCCGGCACGCTAAGCTGGAGCGCCGTCACCGCCAGTGCATGGTTCGTGGTCGATCCCGCGGACGGCGGAAGTTTTGACCTCGGCGCATCGGTCTCGGTGAATGCGACGGTAAGTGGCTATGGGGTCAGCGGTTCGGTGACCTTCAATGCCTCTGGTGCCGCCAAGGGCATCGTGGTCGGCGCGACCTTCAGCGGATCAGTGACCGCTGCGGGCTACTCACTCGCCAGCTTGAGCCTTAGCGTCAGCTCCAACGGCGTCATAAGCGTCCCCGGATTCCCGTACCCCTGTCCCAGCCTCACCAACCCGCTGACGATCTGTCATGCATCGATCAGCCTGGACATTCTGTAGGAACACGGCGCGAAACCATGCAGTGAGGGGCGCCCGGGGCGCCCCTCACTGGCGTCGAAATACCTGACAGCAGAGCGGGTTTCAGCCACCAGCGCGGACCCAGACCGGAGAACTCCACGCCCACTGGTCGTTGGCCTGCCGCACGCGGAGGTAGTAGACGTCGTCTCGATCACCGGCGGACGCTGGATCCTCAAAAGCCCCACGCCACTCGAGTTCCCCCCAGCGTGGTGCGCGATGAAAACGATAGGCCGGGGAATCGATCTCGCCCAGCCGGCCCGATCGTGCTCCCTTGACAAGGTCGTGCAACTCAAACCGAACGCTGCGGCCGTTGATCTCCGCCCAGACCTCGCCATCTTGCGGCATCTCAACATCCAGGCACATCCCCTGCGTCGCCGGCGTGAGGTTGTTCGGGTTGCCGTACGTGACCGCCCTGAACCTCACGGCAGAGTCCCCCTCACGCTCCCAATGTGCCGTGTGGCTGTGCTGGGCAGCGTTGCGATCCGCTTCTTGGGGCGCGACGACCTCTGGCCCTCGGAACCGGGGCTCCACGCCCAACAGACGTCCCTGGGAGATGCCAAAGCGCACGTCCCAGTCAACCCGCACGCCGCGCGCCCCCCAACCCACCTCGAGCAAGAGCTTCGTGTGGACCATCTGCGTCGGCGCCGCCTCTCTGAAATCGACCTGCGACAAACGACGTAGCAGCATGCCGTTCTTGATCACATCGACATAGTCCAGGGGCGCGCCACCAATCACGTGGAAGGCGATTTCCCGGTGTGACGTGTCCGGCAGTACCGCACCCATCGGTTGCCCGTTGACCGTGAACTGCAGCTCGATGCGGTCACCTGTCAGTGCATACGTCCTTCGTGCCCACAGCGCATCCCAGATCGCGTCGCGCGTCTTGGCACTGGCCCAGACGCCCGTTCGTCCGTGCCCGTAGCTTCCCGGATGCGCGCTGTGGTGGTC
>JAFGNI010000631.1 GCA_016927095.1 Anaerolineae bacterium
GCGAAAACACAGCTCTGAACAGGTCCAAAGCTGTGTTTATGGTAACAGACGGCGTATGCGATTGTCTACTATACGAGGTATAGGTTTAGTATAGCCTCATTTCGACGCGCCGAGCGGGCACTCCCAGGCGCAAAGTCAGGCATCGTCGGCATAGTGCGCCAGTTGGTGACGGCTCTTGAGCTGCAATCGCTCTAAGATCTGGCTGACGTGGTACTTGATTGTCTGTTCGGTAACGTGGAGCCGGACAGCGATTTCTTTATTGGTCAGCCCTTGTGCAACCAGTTCCAGCACCTCTCGCTGGCGGGCGGTGAGGATAGGTTTTTTCTCTTCGGCGACATCACCTGGTTGTGCGAACTCGGCCAGCACGCGCGAGGCGAGGGCCGGCGAGATGACTGTCTCTCCCTTCATCACCTGACGCAGCAGGCTAAAGAATTGAGCACCTTCAAGATTTTTGAGCAGATACCCCGACGCGCCGGCCTTCAGCGCATCGAAGAGCGTTTCGTCATCGGCGGCCATCGTGAGCATGACGATCTGGACCTGGGGCAGCTCGGCCTTGATACACCGCGTCGCCTCGACACCGTCGCAGCGCGGCATCTGCACGTCCATCAAGATCAGGTCGGGGCGCAACGCCCGCGCTTTTGCCTGGGCCTCCAGCCCATCGTAGGCCTCCCCGACGACGTGGACACCGCGTGAGGCAAGTAGGCTATGCAGCCCCTCCAGGTAGAGCGGGTGATCGTCGACCAGCAATACCCGCAGCCCTCGCCCGAACGGATCATCAGGCGAAGGGAGCAAAGAGCAGGGGAGACGCACGACGATGCGTGTCCCCTCGCCCGGTGCGGAGCGCACCTCCAACTCACCGCCGACGCTCTCGGCCCGCTCGCGCATAATCTGCAAGCCGAAATGATTGGAAAGCTCAGAATCACGGGCCGGATCAAAGCCGGAGCCGTCGTCTTCGACCACAACTTGTATTTCGTGGGAATGGACGGTGAAAAGGATCCGCGCCGTGTCGACGCCGGCGTGTTTGCGTACGTTTGTCAACGCCTCCTGAACGATGCGTAACAGTTGCGTCTCAACCTCAGGGGCTAGAGGGCTCTCCATCAGGTCATCTGGCCAGCTTACCTGGACGGTCAAGCCATACCGCTCGTGTTGCGAGTCCAGGTATTCACCCAATGCCGTAAACAGATCTTGGCGCGGGCGTGCAGGCCGGGTGCGGACCCCCAGGATGTACTGCCGCACATCGTCGTGGGCCTCGCTGGCGACCTGAGTCAGTTGGTGGAGTATGGCCTGGACCTGCTCCAGTTCCCTCTGTCTAAGACGTTCCAGCGCAGACTGCGATTGTATGCTGACGTAGCCCATCACCTGGCCCAGGTCATCGTGGAGCTCGCGCCCGATGCGCTCGCGTTCTTCCATCACCGCCAGGCGCTGGCTCTGTGCCTCGATGCGCTTCCGCTCGGTCACGTCGACGGCGTATTCGACCATCTGGACGACGGTGCCGTCACGGTCGAGGATGGGGAATGCGTGGATCTCGACATTCTGGCGTCGTCCCTCCGTGTCGACGTGCACGTGCTCCACAACCACGGGCTTCTTCGTCTGCTTGACCTCCTCCAACGGACAGGGATGTTCAGCTCCCTCACATGGCTCTTCGACGCCGTGGGTCAACAAATGACAGGCGATCCCGGTGCTCAGATCGCCGGCCCGGGCGGCTGCGTTTGCCATCTCGACGACGCGGGTCTCCGCATGGATCACGTAGAAAGGATGGGCCAGGGAATCGAGCACGGTCTGAAGGAAGCGATGCTGGTCGCGGATCTGTTCGGTTTGTCTGGCAACCTCGCGTTCCAGCACGCGGCTGCGCTGACGCAGGGCGTGCATGCGCCAGCGGACCGCACCGGTGATACCGGCGGTGCCCAACAAGAGCAAGGCCAGCCGGAACCAGGTCGTCTCCCACCAGGGAGGCAGGACAGTGACCGGTAGGGCTACCTCATCGCTGCTCCAGACGCCATCGTCATTGGTGCCCTGCACGCGAAAGACGTAGTCTCCGGCAGGAAGATGGGTGTACGTAGCGAGGCGGTGCCGGCTGTCGACCTCGTTCCACGTCTCTTCAAGGCCCTCCAGCCTATAGCGATAGTGGTTCTCCTGCGGTGCGGCATAGCTCAAGGCGGCGAATTCGAACGAGATAAATGCTTGATCGTGTCGGAGGGTCAGGTGATCGGTTTGCCAGATGGGTTGTTCAATCAAACCTCCTTCGTCGATTTGGACAAGTTGGTTGAAGAGATACAATCCGGTCAGCACGACGGGGGGCTCGTAGCGGCTGTCGCTGATCTGGTCGGGATAGAAGACCGTCAGCCCCTCCTGTCCGCCGAAGAAGAGCCGTCCATCGGCGGCCTGCCAAGAGGCGCCGGTGAACTCGGTGCTGCCTACGCCATCCGCCACACCGTAGTTATGAAACGCCTCGGCTTGGAGATCAAAACGAGAGAGGCCCTTCGTCGTGGCCAACCAGAGGTTGCCATCGTGATCTTCCTGAATGCCGGTGACGTATGAGCTGAGAAGGCCGTCTCTTTCTGTATAGAGCGTGAAGGTCTCCTCGTGGGGATCGAATCGCGTGAGGCCGCGGCGCGAGGTGAGCCACAGCGTCCCGGTCTGATCCTGATAAATCCCGGTGATTGTCCCGCTGGGAATGGTGGTGGGGTCATCCTCGCGGGGAACGTAATGCCGGAAGGCATCGCCTCCAGAACCGATCGACGGATCGAAGCGGCTGAGAGCCCCCGAGGTGTAGCCAATCCAAACGCTGCCGTCCCGGTCCCCATAAAGCGCGCCAACTTCGTAGTTGAGGAAGAAACGGGTATCCAACTCCGTTCTTGCCTCGGGAGACGGTCTGCGGTGGACCTCGAACGCCTCATTTTGCACGTCGAAACGGATCAGCCCGCCTCGCAGGGCGCCAATCCATAGCGTAGAGCCGTCTCGATAGAACGACGTGATCGACATGGGCGGAGAACCGGGAGCGAGAAGCGCTTGCAGATTGTAGGTTGAAAACTCGCCCCCCGCTGTCTCGAAGCGATAGAGGATGGCGCCTTTTCCTGCCCAGACAGTGTCCTGGTCAAAGAAGATCGCACCTCTCCCATCTCCGACAGAGCTGGGGTCCAGACCCTCCAGGGGATGGCGTACCACGCGACCTGTCACCAAGTCGAGCTGGTTGAGCGCCGCCCCCGCCCCGACCCATAGGTTGCCACCAGACGGGGTTTGTTGGTCGCCTGCGATGCCCCAAACCGTACCGTCGGCCAGGCTATAGGCATTCTCTGGGTCGTGTCGATAATAAGTAAACTGAGCCTGGCGAGGATCGTATTGATCGACGCCGTCGCTGGTACCGATCCACAATAAGCCACCCTGATCCCGGAACAGATTTTGGACGCGGTCGTGGCTCAGGCTGGGCTCGTATGCCGAGTCGTGTGTGTAATGATCTGTGAACTGGCCTGTTTCGGGATCGAACAGATAGAGGCCGTCTTCGTGCGTGCTGATCCAGAACATGCCATCTTCGTTGGGTAGTAGATCAGTTACGAGAATGGGATCGTCAGGTTGGTAGAGATCAAACGTACCTGATTGCGGGTCGAATTGGTAGAGG
Organism: Anaerolineae bacterium; assembly: GCA_016927095.1. The sequence goes on from JAFGNI010000631.1 coordinate 3,617, forward strand.
CCCTCCATACCGCCTACCCAGAGCATACCAACCTCATCTTGAAGGAGCGCGGCGAGCCGGTTATCCTCAGTGTCTGGCGCATAATACGTGAATGCTTCTGTCTCGGGGTCAAATTGAGCCAAGACAGAATCGGCTGCCAGCCACAGTTGGCCACCCTCAACTTCGACGACGTCCCACACGGCCCCGCCCTGAAAAGGACCGGGAGCATCATCGGGGTTGGCCGAATAGCGAGTGAAGGTTCCGGTGATGGGATCGAAGCGGGTTAAGCCACCCAGTGCACGCGGTCCACCGAACCAGAGATCGCCTGCGCTATCTTGGAAGATGGAAAAGATGGTGTTGCCGGCCAGGCTGTTGGGGTTGTCAGGATCATGCCGGTAGCGGGTGAAGGTCTCGGTGCGAGGGTCGAAGCGATTGACGCCGCCGCCCTGGGTAGCGATCCAAAGCATCCCATCCGCGTCCTCGTATAGATCCATCACGTAGTCATCGCTCAGGCTGTTAGAGTTCCGGGGATCGTGTTGGTAAATGGTGAACGCGTACCCGTCGAAGCGATTCAGGCCTCCCTCAGTGCCAAACCACAGGAACCCGGCGCGATCCTGTAGTATTATCCTAACGGTGCTCTGCGATAGACCGTCCTCGGTTGTCAGGTGGGCAAATCGGATGGCGGCCCCGGGGGTGCGATGAAAGATATGCGTAGCCGTGGCAGTGATGGGCGAGTACGATAGCGCGACTAGAATCGCCAGAATTAGCCCGAAACGTGATGGATATGCTCCTGTTTTTGAAGATTTACTCCCCGATACCTTGACCCGCATGCGCTTGCGCCGCCTTCCGTCGAACTAGTACATCCCGGGTAACTACTCAGGCTAGCCGCCTGAGTAGTGCCCCCGGCCCGAAGAGGGGAGAGATGGGGGTGTTGAGAGCGGCAAAGCCGCTCTCAACACCCCCGCTTTTCCCCCCTTAGCGGGCGCGGAGGGTGACTGCGAAGCGTAGCTGAGTAGTTACCCGTGGCGAACGTATTCAAACTCACGCCGTTCTATCAAGCCCGGCCTGGTCGGCTTGGTCGGATACAGCCGTTCCAGAGCCTGAATA
>JAFGNI010000632.1 GCA_016927095.1 Anaerolineae bacterium
AAGCGCTGGTGATGGCCTTGAACGGCGATCCTTTCTGCCCAGCTTTTCTTCAACCGCGCGCTGCGGCATCAGGCTGAGTAGTTACCACTTTTCAGCCCTAAATGGTTCACTTTTCGTAACTGCTCAGCCGATGAGGAGAAATGGGGGGTGTGGCGTGCGGCGGAGCCGCCCGCCACACCCCCCACTCTCCCTTTGGCCAAGGCCGGCTGAGTAGTTACCACTTTTCAACTTTAAATGACACCAAGAAATTCCCCCTTGACAAGCGAGAGAGATTCTGCTATACTGTAAGGGAACGTTCCCGGAACCGTTCCCGGAATCGCTTCCACAGGCAGGCACAGAGGAATCGGATCATGAAACCCAACCCACCCAATCGAGCCACCATTAACGACGTCGCCCGGATGGCCGGTGTCTCGAAATCAACCGTGAGTCGAGTACTGAACGACAGGGAATATGCCTCATCGGAGACTATCGAGCGCGTCCTGCACGCCATCGAGACACTGAACTACGTGCCCCAGATGGCGGCTCGAGGATTGGTCAGCCAGCGCACGAACGCACTCGGGCTGGTCGTCAACGAACTCACGACGCTGTCCATCCCCCCCCTAATGACCGGGATCGAGGCCCTGGCAAGCAAGGAAAAATTCAACCTACTCATCGCAGCGGTTGGTCGCCAGGCAGAACAATCCCTCCCCTTGGGTATGCACAATACCGATGGGGTACTGGTGTATGCAGATAGTGTCACAGACAAGAAGCTGCGCGATTTCTACAAAGCGGGGTTCCCGGTCGTCCTGATCCACCGGCACCCCCCGCAGGATGTAGCGATTCCCAGCGTCAATATCGAGAATACAGAAAGCACCGGCGCGTTGATCTCGCACCTGATTGAAGAGCATGGTCGCCGGCGCATCGCGTTCCTACGAGGCCCCGAGAACGAGAGCGACTCGCACGAGCGGGAAGAGGGGTATAGGCAGGCGCTTGAAGCGCACGGCATGCCCGTAGATCCAGCCCTGATCGGGATGGGCATGTTCTCCGAGACGGCCTCCCAGCGCGTAGTCGAGTATTGGATCGCAGATGGCGTTGAGTTCGACGCCATCTTTGCCGGCGATGACGGAGCCGCCTTTGGAGCCGTTCAAGCCATCAAGCAGGCTGGTCTCAGGGTGCCGCAGGATATCGCTGTGGTCGGCTTCGACGACAGCCGTCACGCGACCTTCACCGATCCGCCCCTGACGACCGTCCATGTACCGTTGGAGCGGGTCGGCCATGAGGCGGTGAAGCAATTGATACAGCTGGTGCGCACCGGTTCCGCTGAGTCGACCACCCTGCACACACACGTTGTCCTTCGCCGCTCCTGTGGTTGCGAATATAACCCCGGCAGTTAGTTGACGCAGGGAAGGCAGAAGTAAGGCAGTACCGGACGTAGCGTCGGCATCACGGCACAGAGGTTGGGAACGCCTGTCTCTACCGCCTCTGCCAGGCTCAAATGGACCTAGCCGTGGTGGAATAACAAAGGGAGATACCGGCAAACTTGGCGGTAGGCGGTATCTCCCCGGGGCGGTGCAGTAGTTGGTAGCCCCGGATTGGGCATGTGCCCTACCTAGGGCAGCACCAGTTCTCTGCTCCGTGCGATCATTATAGCGCAAGCACGCCAGGATGGCAAGTGAGCATGTGCTACTGAGGAACCGAATGGAATAGGAGGTGTGTATCGGATACAATCTTCTTGAATGAGCAGTCTGACGCAAGTGGCTTTCTACTATTCCTGAAAACGGGAGGAAAAGCAAATGCATAGCAAGTGGATGTTGATTGTAGTGACGTTGGTGAGCGTGTTGGCGCTCGCGCTGGCCGGTTGTGCGCCCACCGAGACACCGACCGATGAGCCCACGGACGCTCCTACGGGCGAGCCGACCGATGAGCCCACGGACGCTCCTACGGGCGAGCCGACCGATGAGCCTCCGGAGGAGATGACGCTGACGATCCTCAGTCCGGTCAACCCCGATGACCCTGTAGCGGCTGTCTGGGATACCGTCTATGCCGACTTCCAAGAAGCGTATCCTAATATCACGGTTGAGGTGGAGAACGTACCGGCTGACGAACTCGTCGTCAAGGCGGAGACCGCCTTCGTGGGTGGGGTCGAGCAAGATATCATCCTCATGAATTACCCCCACCTGACGGATAACTGGATTGAGGATGGATTAACGATCGATGTTAGCAGCTATCTCGAGGAGTGGGGGTTGGGAGACACTTTCTACGAGAGCGCTATCGATGACTACATGACCAACGACGGCAAACTGCCGGCCTTCCCCATCACGGGTTTCACGTGGCCCATGTGGTACAACACGGCAATTCTCGAAGCAGCCGGGGTCGAGATGCCCACCACCCTGGATGAACTGATCGCCGCCGCCCCGCTGATCCGCGATGCGGGATATGGGCCCATCGTGACGGGTGGTTCGGACTGGACCGGCGCCCGTCTGTACATGCTGCTCCTTTCTAGCTACATGACCCCGCAGGAGTTCAACACTCTCCTGCAGGAAGGCGGTTACGCGGACAACCCCGATGTCGTCGCGGCCACCGAGAAGTTCGTGGAGATGCGCGATGGCGGTGTGTTCGTCGATGACGTCGAGGGGCTGGAGTTCAACAGCATGAATGCCGCGTTCTTCGCCGGCGAGGCAGCGGCGATGCACGCGGGTTCCTGGTCGTTCGCCGACGCGCCTGATGATATGGTCGAGGACATCTACCTCGGTGGTCTTCCCCTGCCCGAAGGGTCCCCGCACGATAGGCCCGTGATGTTCGGTGGGTTTGGGGCTCTGGCGCTCCATGTCACACGCAATGGAGCCGAGAACCTGGAGGCCGTCAAGACCTTCGTCCAGTATCTCTACCAGCCTGACGTCTTCGTCCAGTTCGTCAACCAGGCCGGCATGGTTGCGCCGCTCAAGGACCTGCCCGTTGACGAAAGCGCTGTTCCGCAGCTCTTTGCGGACTCTCTCTCCCTGCCGGAACGAGCCGAGTTCAGCGGCAACCCGGATCTGGTACCTGGTGAGATCGGCGATCCCTGGATCGCGGTGGTCACCGATGGCTTCATCCCCGATGGGATGACCGCGGAGGAGATCCTCACAGAACTGGATGCACTGTACGCAGGACTCGAGTAGTATAGCACAGCCTATTGGCATGGGGTGTTCAGGCAGAGCGAGAGCGATCTCCATCTGCCTGAACATCCCTAACCATCGACAAGGAGATGACCGATGGATAGGCAAAAGAGAAGTGCGACTTCTAGACGAAGAAGTTGGCGTAGGCCCATACGCAACCTACTAACTTTCATCATATGTGTTGGGCCGGCGGTTTTGATCTTTTCAACTATGATGCTCTGGCCACTGGCCAATATGTTCAGGGTCAGCATGTTTGAATGGCGCAGGCTGACGAGCCCCCAGACCTTTGTAGGCCTCGCCAACTACATAGAGCTGTTCCAAGATCCAAAGATCCTCGTAGCACTGGGAAACACGCTTCGCCATATGATCGTCATGCTGTTGTTCGTCATGCCGATCAGCTTCATGTTGGGCTTCTTCCTCAGCCAACGACTGCGCGGCTACCGTGTACTGCGCACGATCTTCTTCTTGCCCGCCATGCTCTCGGCCCCGGCACTGGCCCTAATTTTCCTGGGCGTCTATCTGCCGGACGGCATTCTGAATCACGTGCTGCGGGCTGTGGGCCTGGAGAGCTGGACCCGCGTCTGGCTGGCCAATGCATCCACCTCCCTGCCGGCCGTGATCGCCGCGGATGCGTGGGGGGCTCTAGGATTCTATACGGTCTTGTTCTTCGTAGCGCTGTCCGATCTGCCGCCAGAGCTCTTTGAATCCGCCCAACTCGATGGCGCTAACTACTGGATTGCCATGTGGCAAATTGGGTTTCCCCTGATCCTGGACTTCTTTGGTGTTGCATTGACGCTCAATTTCGTCTGGACCTTGACCGGTTCGGCACAGTACGTGTTGCTTCTGACCAAAGGGGGACCGGGCACCTCCTCGTTGACGTTGAGCTACTATCTCTATGACAAGGCGTTCCTTACGTATCAAATAGGCTACAGCCAGGCCATTGGCGTGCTACTCCTATTTGCGGGCATGATAGGCATTCTTCTCACCAGGCGGTTGACGCATCGCAACTATTCTGTGTGACAGGCGTCAAACCGTTCCAGTCGCAGGGAGAAGGGAGACGGAAGAAAATGCTTACCAGGAAAAGGTTCTCGATAGCGAAGGTGGTTAACTACATCGCCGTGATCGTGTATGCAGTGACGATCTTGCTTCCACTTTACTATGTACTCGTATCCTCCTTCAAAGACAATGTGGAGATATTCACGAACCCACTGAGCTGGCCCGAGACGGTGGATTTCGGAAACTACCTGCGCGTTCAGGAACGGGTGGATGCCCTCAAGGCGATCGGTGTGTCCTTCGGCATCACAACAGCCGCTTTGCTGCTCCTTCTAGTGATCAGCACCGCGGCAGCCTATGGCATCGCACGCGTCGCCAGTCGCTTCAGGTCCAACCGGCTGGCTCTGATCACCGAGGCCTATTTTGGCCTGGGGTTCCTGATCCCAGCATTTGCCCTGCTGGTGCCGGTCTTCCTTCTGGCGGCGAGAACCGGGATGCTATACAACCCGCTGTATATCATCATATACTACGTGGCCTCCAACCTGTCGCTGAGCGTACTGATGCTATCCAGTCATATGCGTGGCATACCTCGCGAGCTTGAGGAAGCGGCCGAGATCGACGGAGCCAATCTGCTGCAGATCTTGCGACACATCATCGTTCCCTTGAGCAGGTCGGGCCTCGTGACCGTCTCGGTCCTGAATTTCATCGGCATCTGGAACGAGTATATTTTCGCCCTGATACTGCTTGATTCGCGGTTTCGGACGATCCAGGTTGCTATCCCGCTACTCCGGACAGAACACAGGGTCGATTACGGCCTGATCTCTGCCGGGATAGTAGCTGCCCTGATCCCGGTCTATGTCGTCTTCGTCCTCTTCCAAGAGCGTGTCATTCAGGGCATGTTCTCCGGTGGTGTGAAGCAGTAGCCGGCGCAGGCCTTGTGAATAGGCCACTGGGCATCATTGGTATCACCGTTTGAGATTGTTGAGAACAGATAGGGACCAAGCGAGGAAGTCGTGATATCGCCTGCTAGTAGAAAAAGGAGACATCCATGCTGAAGCGATTCCCAGAGAACCCCTTGATCTCTCCCCGGGATGTCGTCCCCAGTCGAGAGGACTGGGAGGTGCTGGGAGCCTACAATTGTGGCGCGTTCGAGTACCAGGGGAAGATCGGCCTGCTGGTGCGCGTCATCGAGCGGCCTATCCAAACGGATCCCGAGTTGGTCTCGGCGCCCCTGCTCGATTTCTCATCCGGCGCGCCGGAGATTATGGTCAAAACGTGGCGGCGGGATAAGGTCGATCTCTCCGATCCCCGTTTCGTCAAGGCCGACATCATCTACGATGCCATCACCAGCCACTTGCGCCTGGCCTGGAGCGACGATGGGCACACCTTCGACATCGTCAAGAGTCCCACCCTCACCGGCGAGAAACCGTGGGAGTCGTTCGGAATCCAGGACCCGCGTGTTCTGCAGATCGACGATCGGTGGGTGATCATCTTCAGCGGCGGCGACCACCGCTGGGGCGTGACGCAGACGGTGGCAACGACCGAGGATTGGCAAACGTTCGAGCGGCTAGGCGTGATCTGCATGCCAGATAGCAAGGACGTGGCCCTGTTCCCTGAGAGGATCGACGGAAAGTACTGCGCCTTCCAGCGCCCGTCCGGCGTTTACTTCGGCGGGCACAATATGTGGCTGGGGTACAGCGAAGATCTGATCCACTGGGGCGAGTTCACGCCGCTGGCTCTGTCTCGGCCGGGGAAGTGGGACAGCCAACGCATCGGCTGCGGGGCAGAACCGCTCAAGACCGAGGAGGGATGGCTGGAGATCTACCACGGCTCTGACGGGAAAAGCTATTATCTCGGCGCCATGCTACTCGACCTGGAGGACCCTTCCCGTGTGATCGCCCGCAGCGAAGAGCCTCTCCTGGCGCCCGAGGAAGCGTACGAGAAGCACGGATACTTCGACAACGTGGTCTTCTGCAACGGGCTGGTGCGGCGCGGCGACGACGTAGTATGGCTCTACTATGGCGGGGCAGACCGATACACGTGCGGCTGCGAGATGTCGATCTCCGCTGTGTTGGATACGCTGCGCTGATGTGGCCTTGATGGCGGAATCTTTTCTATCGCACGATCCATGGCGATAGAAATCGAAGTAGAGAAGCTGTCTTTGATGCTTGGAGCAACTTATTGTAGGTAGTGAAGGCAATCTGTCGAGTCACGTCATATAAGGCGGCCTGCCCTCGGATGTGCAAAGCGAAAATTCCATGACAGAAAACGCAACGACACCAACGTATGACTTTGAGCAGTGCAAATACGGTCGCTGGAGCCACGACGAATCTGGGCTGCCGTGCTTCGATCTGAAGGTAGGAAGAAGCGCCATCAGTGAACACTTCAGGCACCTGATTGCCACTGGCAGCATGAGCGCTATGGTGGATCAGTGGGGCGATGTCAGGCTGTTTACGACCGAGGGGGGATACCAGACGCTGGCTCCCAGCCGGCGGTGGGCGGGCCGATCTGGACTATACCTGGTGGTCGAGGCCAACAGCACGCGTCTGTCGCTTTTTCACAGTGAGCTGCGGCGCAACAAGCACATTCGCTACGGGATTGGATACGCTGCATACAGCGGTGAGGTGACCGAGGAGGATAAGGTCCACCTGGAGGTGGAGCAGGTATTCATGGCACCTCCTCATAAGCAAGCAGAACTGGTCGGCTTCTTCACCTTGCGCAACCAGGGTTCGCAGCGCATCAGCGGACAGGTTGAGGCCAGGAGCGATATCATTCCGGGCCGATTCGCTGATGCGCCGTCAAGGAGAGTTGAACAAGGCCCGGGGTACGCTGTGGCGCCTGGGTCCGGCGATGTCCCGGGTGACCTGATGCTGGTGGGGAGCAGCGACTTCGAGGGTGGAGCGGAGCGCGGCAGCCTATACCTGCGTGGAGCGCTCGAGCTGGACCCAGGGGAGGCACGCACGCTGCGGTTCACCGTGGGGCATGGAGACGCTGCCGAGATCAGCGCCCGTCAGGAAGCCTTACCTGGCTACTCCCTGCAGGCCGTGGGGCAGGCGTGGAAGCAGCTACTGGAGCCGGTGCATGTGGAGACGCCGAAGGCGTGGATGCGCGATGAATGCCTGTGGAGCTTCGGCCAGCTTCTCTCCTTCACGTCGTACGACGCGGCGCTACGGGAGCACTTCGTCGCCCTGGGCGGTTACGGCTGGGAGCAGTTTGCCGTCCGCGAGGTGGGAGAGACGAGCCTGGTGCTCGCCCCGTGGAACTGGTCTCTGACGGAGAGCTCGCTACTTTGGATGGCCAAGACCCAGTTAGCCAATGGGGACCTTCCGATGGACCACAACTATCGGCCGGAGCGGGACCTGGATGCGATGAACTTCGAGAGCGACAACGAGCTCTGGTTTGTGCTGGGATGTTGCGAAAGCGTGGAGATGTCCGGCAACGAGGCGCTCTTCGACCAGGTGTGTCCATTCTGGGATCAGGGAGAAGGCACGGTGTGGGAGCACCTCAAGCGAGCGTTCTACTGGGTGCGAGACGGCATCGGCACCGGTGCCCATGGCCTGGTTTGCATCCGCGATGGGGATTGGAACGACTATCTGTCCGGCATGGGGCGGCAGGGGAAGGGTGAGTCGGAGATGAACTCGGGCATGGCCTGCCGGGCCTTTGAA